>NZ_CALFIG010000054.1 GCF_937876455.1 uncultured Flavobacterium sp. | reverse complement strand
ATTTGATCTTCTGTGGCTTTAATTTCTTGCAAACAAATCACATCAGGATTAGCGTGCTGTAACCATTCTAAAAAACCTTTTGAAATAGCGGCTCTGATACCGTTTACATTATAAGAAATTATCTTCATACTATTGGGAAATGTTCAAAATTACTAATTATATTTAAAATAGCTTCCTCAAAAAGAGCTCATTTTGAATAAAATATACAGATGCGTTAAAAATAATACATTTTTGAGAATAATTTGTGATTAATGTAGTAAAACACCTCCTATTTGAATAGAATTAGTATCTTTGTTTCTTGTATAAATTTATACCAAATGGGATTAGTTACTGCTAAAGAAGTAGCCAAAGTAATAAATACGGATAAATATGGTTTTTTAGGCACGTTTTCAGGGTGGTTGCTTATGAAAGTGCTAAAAATATCTACACTCAATAAAATCTACGACAAACACAAACATTTGAGTGAATTGGAATTTCTAAATGCTATTTTAGATGAATTTCAAATTAAATTCGAAATTCCTGAAGAAGACTTAAAACGTTTACCAAAAGAAGGGCCTTATATAACAGTTTCAAATCATCCTTTGGGAGGCATAGATGGTATTTTACTTTTAAAATTAATGCTAGAACGCGAGCCTAATTTTAAAATCATTGCCAATTTCTTATTGCATCGCATAGCGCCTATGAAGCCTTATATTATGCCGGTTAATCCTTTTGAAAATCACAAAAACAGTAAATCTAGCGTAGTAGGCATCAAAGAAACATTAAGGCATTTGAGCGACGGAAAACCCTTAGGAATTTTTCCTGCAGGTGAAGTCTCTACGTATAAAGACGGCAAATTAATTGTTGATAAACCTTGGGAAGAAGGCGCAATTAAAATTATAAAAAAAGCAAACGTTCCTGTTGTGCCTATTTATTTTCATGCCCAAAACAGCAAATTGTTTTATACACTATCTAAAATAAATGACACCCTTCGTACAGCAAAATTGCCAAGCGAATTATTAACTCAAAAAAACAGAACTATTAAAGTGCGTATTGGCAAACCAATTTCTGTTGCCGAGCAAGCTGAATACACTGAAATATCCGATTTTTGTGAATTTTTACGCAGAAAAACCTACATGCTTTCTCATGCTTTTGAGGAAGAGAGTAAAATACAATTGCCAAAGCTTTCTATACCAAAGCCTCCTAAGCAAATTGTAAAACCAGCAAATCATAGTGAAATTATTGAAGAAATAAACGCATTAAAAGAAGGTGATTTCAGGCTGTTGCAAAGTAAAAATTACCAAGTTTTTTTAACTACAGCTGAAAAAATTCCAAATATACTTCATGAAATTGGTCGTCTTAGAGAAATTACTTTTAGAGAAGTGGGTGAAGGTACTAATGAAGCTATTGATTTAGACAAATATGATCAATATTACCACCATATGTTCTTATGGGACGACGAGGCTCAAATGATTGCTGGCGCTTACAGAATGGGACTTGGAGATGGCATCTATAAAAAACACGGTATAGAAGGTTTTTATCTACATGAATTGTTCCGTTTTGAACCTGAGTTACATGGTATGATGAGTCAATCTATTGAAATGGGCAGAGCTTTCATTATTTCTGAGTACCAACAAAAACCAATGCCTCTCTTTTTATTATGGAAAGGAATTGTACATACCACTTTAAGACATCCTGAACATAAATATTTAATAGGTGGCGTAAGTATTAGTAATCAATTCTCTGATTTTTCAAAATCACTGATGATTGAATTTATGAAGTCACATTATTATGATCCTTATGTAGCACAATATGTGCATCCAAAGAAAGAATTTAAAGTAAAACTAAAAGATGCCGACAAAGATTTTGTATTCAATGAAACGGAGGCCGATTTAAATAAATTTGACAAAATCATTGACGAAGTAGAACCAGGGAGTTTACGATTGCCTGTACTGATTAAAAAATACATCAAACAAAATGCACGTGTAGTGGCATTTAACGTAGATCCACTTTTTAATAACTCTGTAGATGGTTTAATGTATATTCGAATTGCCGATTTACCAGAAAGCACCGTAAAACCTGTTATGGAAGAATTTCAAGCAGAATTAGAACGAAAAGAAAAAGGCTAATCAGTTGATTAGCCTTTTTAATTATTATTGTTTTGGATCTTCACCATAACTATTAGGTCCTGAAGTACCCTCCGTACAGAAAAGCACTAATAACCATATTGACCCGATTATAGGTATTAATACAATAAACATAAACCAGCCACTTTTATTTAGATCATGCAATCTTCTTACAGCTACTGATAAACCAGGTAAAAATAAAGCCAAAGCATATATTAAATAAAGCCACCCATAAGGAATAGGTGCGAAATTTAAACCTAATAGATTATCTAAAATCATAGCCATGATTGCAAAAATCATGTTAAACAAAACAAAATACCAATATTCGGAGCGTCTTGCTCTACCATTGAAATTTGCATAATTTTCAAAAACAACTTTTTTGTACCATTGAAACATAATAATAATTTTTAATTGGTTAGTTATACAATATTATAAAAATTTTCTTTAGTTTGATGCATTCTTTTTGAATTTCTCAAATGCTTCTTTAGTCAATATCGGTTTTGATTTAATTTTTTTCCCTTTCAAATAATTGAGAATGTACTTTGCTCTGTCAGCTGATTCTGGATGCGTGGTAACAATATAAGTATATTTATGTATTTCATTGTCTAACGATAAATCATACATGAAATCAGCAAAAGGACGAGGATCAATTGATGCTTTTAACATATATCTTACGCTCTCCATGTCTGCTTCTCGCTCTAAACTTCTATCATACGCCGAAGAAGTTAGCGTATTAATTACGCTTGCTATTTGATTCCCATTTGCTCCTGTAGCTAAAGAAACCAATACCGAAAAACCAATTTCTTTAGATAGTTTTTTCATGACATGATTTTTTTCTATATGTGCTATCTCATGACCTAAAACACCTAATAATGCTTGTTCATTCTTACTCGCTTCAATCAATCCGGTATATACTACTAAATGATTATCGGGCATAGCGAAAGCGTTTACTTGGCTATTTTTTACAATGTGTACTTTTAAACTATCTCTTTCAATAGCATTTGCTTCACACAAAGGCTTTAGTAGAGAATCTAAGACACGAACAGTACTATCCTCATAAATAACATCTTCTTTGCGTTCCATTTCGTTCCAAATGATGTCTCCTAATTTATCTTCTGCAAAAACATTATTTTTTTCAATTTCAAAAAAGGCTACATAGTCTAATTGTGCAAGTAAAAACCAACACAAAAAGAAACTTCCATAAACTACTAGTGCTTTACTTATAATTTTCATCCTTTTTTACAATTAAATTAGTAATATCACTGAAAAAAAACAATTGTGCATGAATGCCTTTTCTTGTTCTCGAAGCCAATATGATAGTAGAAACAAATTCTACAATATTAAAAAGGATTAACGCAATCATGTAGCCAAAATAGCCATTTGTAGCTTTTTCATCATCAAAAACAATTGAAACCGTCCACCAAAAACCGGTGCTATTTAAAAAAAATAAACCAAATTGAGATAGAAGATTTTGTGTACAATGCCATTTTACAAATGGTGTACTTTTTCTATTCCCCAAATAGAAAAAAATAGAGGCTAATAAATTTAAAATAGGCAAAGGCAATCCTCCAATAACAGCGACTAAAGACATTAGATAACTGTTTGATGCTCGCTCCAGTTCCGATTCATTTGGCCTGTAATAAAAAGTTGTGTTTGATATCATATACTTAAAGATTTTTTTTAATGTTCCAATACCAATTTAGTAACACGACTAGTATTAAAAAAACAGCCATTGGTTTTTTTGAAATATAGCGCTCTGTTGCCTTATAAAAAACAAAGAAACTAGATGATTTTTTACTAAAATCGATAACAATCCATATAGGAATTACCAACATAGCTAAACCCATAATAATTCCAAATGGATTTAATACTAAGGCTTGATAAAAATTTCCTTGAAAAAGTTGTGCCACAGCTCTTGTAGTTCCACAAGAAGGACACGGATAAGTGGTTACTTTTTTAAACAAGCAACCTATGGGTTTTGCTGTTTGTATGATATTTGAATAAATAAGCCATCCGTAGCCTAACCCTATAATAATTAACAGAAAAATATACAATTTGTTTCTATTCATATATGTTAATTATTATTTTAATAGGTCAGAAACTTGTCATTTCGACCATAGAGAGAAATCACATAAAGCTAATCATGTGACTTCTCCTGACGTTGAAGTGACAAATTATTAATTCTTACTTTTCAGAAAAACACACTAATTTTAATACATCATCGCTTGATTAAAACGCTCTAAGTTTTTTTGTTTTGTAGCCCCTTGGATTAAAAACCAATCAACAATAGTCCAAATATGCAAACCGCCACAAGTCAATAATTTGCCTACGCCCATACCGGTATCTCCGATATAAAATCTATCAATTCCCAATGACCCAGCAAATATTGAAATTAGTAAAGCGGTTGTAGGATCTTTATATTGAACCATTTGAATCATTGGCCATTTATCATCATCAATAGCTAATAAACGCTCTCTGATTGCGTGTAAATTATGACCTTCAAAATACTTTGAGTTTGACATTATGAACATGTCCACTTTGTTTGCATCCATTTTAATTATAGTTTAATTAGTTATTAGTTTGTTTTACGAATATAGAAAATTATTTATAGAAAATAAAAAATGTACAACTTTTCTGCATTTATTTGTAGTTGTCTATAATTTTATCTACTATGGTTTGTGCTAATTTTATATGACTTTCGTGTGTCCAACCTGCAATATGAGGGGTTAAAATTACATTAGTAGCTTGTACTAAATACGTAAGGGGTTCTGGGATTTCTCCCTCAAACAACGTTTCAAAAGATCCCTTTTCATATTCTAAAACATCAAGTCCTGCACCTAAAATTTTACCTGTCTGTAAGGCTTTGACTAAATCTGCTGTTACAACACTTTTACCTCTTGCCGTATTGATAAACCAAAATGATTTTTTAAATTGATTAATAAATTCAGAATTTATCATTCTATTTGTTTCGGGCGTCCATGGCGTGTGTAAACTCAAGATATCAGCTTTTGCCTGTAACTCTTTTAAAGAAACTTGTGTAGCATGTTCATCGCCAACATTCGGTAAAATATCATAACAAAGCACTTTTACATCAAAACCACGTAATTTTTTGGCAAACGATTTTCCCATATTGCCGTAACCAATGATTCCAATGGTTTTGCCCTCCAACTCAAAACCTCTATTTGCTTCTCTGTTCCATAAGCCTTGTCTTACTTCTCTATCGGCTTGATTTATTTTGTTACATAAATTCAATAGCAAACCTAGCGCATGTTCGCCTACGGCATTACTATTGCCTTCTGGCGCAGCAATAAGTTGAATGTTTTTATGTTGGGCATATTCGCAATCAATACTTTCTAAACCTGCTCCCACACGGGCAATAAATTGCAAATTGGTGGCTTTATCTAAAAACGTTTGATCAATTTTAAATCTACTACGGATAACAATGCCCTGATAGGTATGAATTTTAGCCTCAATATCGGCTTTTGTAGAAGTATAATCGGCTTCATTTGTAAACCCAACTTGTTCTAATTGCTTCCAAAGTAACGGATGATTGGTATCTAAATGAAGTATTTTTATTTCGGATAAATTTTGCATGTAATCGTTTTTACGTTGTGAATTTACGGAAAATTATTTGATGTAAAAACAAACTGAAACTGATACGCCAAGATATAAAAAATTCAAATTGGCACATTTTAAAATTATCACATTATCTTAGTGCCCAATTGTAGCTGTATCATAATTAGCATACACTTCATTTATTTGTGCAAAAATGGCAAACAACTCATTGTAGCCATCTGTAGTAACTAATTTTTGTTTGTATTCTTTAAAGCCATGTATTCCTTTAAAATAATTGGTATAATGACGGCGCATTTCTACAATTCCTACACGCTCGCCTTTCCACTCCATAGACCAAATTAAATGATTTTTAGCTGCTTCCACTCTGTCTGCTACAGTTGGCGGGGCCAAGTGTTCTCCTGTTTGGAAAAAGTGTTTAATTTCATTAAAAATCCAAGGATAACCAATAGCTGCACGACCAATCATCATGCCGTCTAAACCAAATTTATTTTTATATTCCAATGCTTTTTCTGGGGAATCAATGTCTCCATTGCCAAAAATGGGAATGTGAATACGTGGATTATTTTTTATTCGAGCAATATGTGTCCAATCGGAATGACCTTTATACATTTGTGCTCTCGTTCTGGCATGAACAGTGAGTGCCTGAATACCTACATCTTGTAGTCTCTCGGCTACTTCATCAATATTGATTGAGGTTTCGTCCCAACCTAAACGGGTTTTTACCGTTACAGGTAAATGTGTCGAATTTACAACCGCTTTGGTCAATCGCACCATTAAATCAATATCCTTTAAGACACCTGCTCCTGCACCTTTACACACTACTTTTTTTACAGGACATCCAAAATTAATATCTACTAAATCAGGCTGAACTGCTTCTACAATTTTTGCAGATAATGCCATAGCTTCTTCATCACCTCCAAAAATTTGAATGCCTACTGGTCGTTCATAGTCAAAAATATCGAGTTTCATTTTACTTTTCATGGCATCTCGAATTAACCCTTCTGAAGAAATAAATTCAGAATACATTAAGTCGGCGCCGTGCATTTTACATAACCTACGGAAAGGCGGATCACTCACGTCTTCCATAGGAGCAAGTAGTAAAGGGTTTTCGGGTAAAATGATGTTGCCTATTTTGACCATTTCGTTATTTTTTGGCAAAAGTACTTATTTTTAGTCATTCCTAAAAAAGAATAAAAAAGCGAACCGAAGTTCGCCTTGTATTTTATTTTCTATCTCCGAAAATTCGTAAAATAAATAAAAACAAATTAATGAAATCTAAGTAAAGGGTTAATGCCCCTACTAACGATTCTTTAGTATCCTCGTCTGTTCCTTCGTTGCCAATGATGTTCATTTCTTTAATTTTTTGGGTATCATAAGCTATTAACCCTGTAAAAATGAAAACCCCTGCATAAGAAACAATCCAATATAACATTTTGCTTTCCATAAAAATATTTGCAATGGAAGCAATAATCAATCCGATTAAGGCCATCATCAAAATTTTTCCCATTGAGGTTAAATCTGATTTAGTGAAGTAGCCATACATACTCATTACGGCAAAAGTTCCTGCTGTGATAAAAAATGAAGAAGCAATAGAACTTGCTGTAAAAATTACAAAAATCAAAGAAAGTGTAACGCCATTAGCTATAGCGTATAAGAAAAATAAGGCTTTAGCTGTATTTACATTCATTGTAGGTAATGCTTTTGAAATATACCCTACTAATAAAACTTCACCAATTAATAAGCCATAAAATAAAATTTTGTTGGATATTAATGCTAAAATAATTTCTTCTGTTTGAGCTACATACCATGCCGTCAATCCTGTAAGTACGAGTGCCGCAGACATCCAGCCGTACACTTTAGCAATAAAATTTGCTTGTTCAATTTTGATTTGTTCTTCTGTAAATTGTCTTGATTCCATAGGTTATTAATTTTTGATTTTTATTTTGGTGCAATCCAAGATTTTGGATTTAGTGTTGTTGTATTTTGGTTTACTAAAAATTTCAATACTGTAGCGCCAGAAGCATTTGTTTTAATTTTACCTAATGCCTGTTTTGCGCTAACTTTTTGTCCTTTACTCACCGAAACAGAACTTAAATTACTATAAGCCGTGAAAAAATCTCCATGAATAACAAGGACGGTATAGGTTCCTGTTGTTTGACTCACTTGAATATTAGTCACTTCGCCTGAAAATACCGCTCTTGCTGAGGCACCTGCATCTGTTGTGATGTCTATTCCACTGTTATGAATAGTTAAATTCTTATGAACAGGATGCGCCTGATCTCCATAACCCAACGAAATAAAACCTTTTTCCACTGGCCAAGGTAATCTTCCTTTGTTTGATTTAAAATTATCTGAAGCAATTTGTCCTTCTGGTGTTAAATCAATTTTTGTTGAAGAAACGGCAACAGGTTTTGTGGTTGTCGTTGTCGTTGTCTTTCCTGAGGCTGCCGCTGCCGCTTTTGCTTTTTCTGCATTTCTTTTATTAGCAGCCGCAATAGCGTCGGCAATCATTTTTTTAATTTTTCGGTCAATATCTTTAGACTCTTTTTTAATTTTTTCAATTTCTGCGGCTAACTCTTTTTTGCCTTTCTGAATTTGTTTTGCCGTTTGTACTTTCTCTTTTTTAAGTAATTCGTGTTCTTGTTTTGCTTTCGTGTTTTCTACCAAAACCACTTCTTTTTCTTTTTTCTTTCCTTGCAAATGTTCAACGGCTCCAGCTAATTTTTGTTGTTTGATTTTTATTTCTTCGGCTTGCATTTTTCTGTATCCTGCATATTGTTTCATATACTGAATACGCTTGTAGGCTTGTAAAAAACTACTTGAAGACAAAATAAACATAATTTTACTTTGATCTGAGCGGCTTTTATATGACTTCACAATCATTTTAGCATAGTCTTCTTTCATGACCACTAGCTCTTTATTCATCTTATTAATTTCTAATTGTGTCAAATAAATATCATCGCTTAACAAACGAGTTTGTTTAGAAATTGTATTAATGATTTTTTCACTAATTCTTATTTGTTCATCTTGTTTTGCAATTTCTTTCAAAACATTTTTTTCCTTCTTTTTTTCAGCTAAGTAACGTGCTCTTTTTTCTTCGAGTTCGCGTTGTAATTGTTCTTTTCTTTTTTCTAATTTTTGTTGCTCATCTTCTTGTGCATAAGACATAAAAGAGAACAATAAAACAAAAAGTATAGGAAATATTTTTTTCATTTTTTACTAATTATTGTTTTTAAAAACCAACTATAAACATTTGTTATAAAAACTATTTTTTTGCGAATTTAATCAATTATTATTTGTTTATACCCATTTGGAACTTCATAGGGGTAGGTTAAATTTTCGTTAAAGGTAATTTTTTTATATTCTAAATCTATTTTAACGGCATCTTTTTGGATAGCTTCAATTTGAATTCCTGTTGGTAAAAAAGTGGCCTCTATGTTTTGGTAGGCTGGATAAGTAACCGTTACACTTCTTTGATTAACTGGCTGACTAACCACTTGTTTTTTTAATAAAAAATTACCACTCTCAAATGAAAATGTTTTTTGAGTTTGGGCTGTATTTTTATTTTTTAGTTGGAATAAATTATCTACAATTTGCATAAGAAATACTTCCTTAGTAAGGTTATCTATAGGTCGGCCTAATAATAAATTTTGCACTTTTTTAAAATCTAAATCCGTGCCTAACCATTTAGATAATGTTGAATAATCACCATCAAAATAGGTGTTGTTTATTTTTTCATAATAACTCACACGTGTTGGCGTAATGAATGCTTTTGCCGCTGGAAAACCTAAAAATTTCAAATTAATCCAAATGATTTCATCTTTCTTAATTCTTAAATCGGCGTTAATGCTTAACGATTGCTTAGCGTCTTCATACGAGGCACTTGTGCGAATTGAAGCTGTTTCAAAAACTAATTTATTTTCATAGTGTTTTTGAATGACTTCTATAGACTTGTTATCTTCTTTAGCGGCTTGCTCTGCTACAACAAGCTGTTTTGGCTTACAAGAAAGCAAGAAAAAAGTGGTTAGTAAATAAATTGAGATGTTTCGCATGTATTTATTTCGTGTTGATTTGGTCTAATTTTTTTTGAAAATCTTGTTTTAATTTTTGGTCTGATAACCCGTCTGCAGCAAACATATATTGTTTATAAAAACCTGCTTCTAAATTTTTATCTTCTACTACATAATCCATGCCTAAATCTAAAAATTCTTTCGCTTGTTTAAACTTTTTCAATTTATTAGTTGCTTTGGCAGCATAATAATAAAGATTCGCTTTTGTAGGATATAAATCAATCCATTGTGTGGCAGACTTAGCCATTTTATCAAAAGACTGATTGAAATCATAGACATTTAAAAGTAAATCCATCATTTCAGGATTTAATTGAGCTTTTTCTAGGTATTTTTCAGCTAAAAGATATTGCTCTTTTTTATAAAAAAATTTACCCAATTCTTTATACACGTCTAATCCCGAATCATTCGTAAAATAAACTAGAACTTGATCTATTTCGTTATATAAGCTCGTGTTTTGAGTGGCAAAAATTAAAAATTCATTTAATACTCTATGCTTAATTTTACTATCAATTTTAGCACTTTTACTCACTCTTTTAAATGATTCTGTAGCTAATTCTGTGTTTTTTTGAGCGATATAAAACTTTACCAAACTCACATGTGCCATATCAGATGTGGGTAATTCTACAGCTAATTTTTTGGCAATTTCAAATGCTTTATCTTCTTGATTAGCAACCGAATAAGCATAAATTAAATCTAAATAATTTTGTTCCACTTTAGGAAAATCAACAATAGCTTGTACTAACGTTTCTACTTGTGGTTTTGATTGACGCTGCATCGCTTGAATTTGCATTTTATACAACTCCATTGTTTTAGACAAATTGGTGGTGTTTTCTATATCGTCAATTACTTTTTTAGCTTTTTCAAACTGATTTGTATTCATGTAGAGTGAAGCCAAATCTTCTTTCATATTTATGTCAAAAACAACTAATTTTTCTACAATTGGAATGGCTTTTTCATAAGCTCTTGTTTGGTAGTACACATCATACAAACCGTTCCAGTACCATCTTTGATTAGGTGTAATATCAATTGCTTTTTGAAAATTTTGTTCGGCATCCAAATATTTTTTTTGTGCCAAAAAATTGGTTCCTAATTGATAATAAACTTCCGCATTTTTAGGATCTTTCTCTAAACATTTTTCTAGAGAAATAATGGCTTTGTCATAGTTTTCTATACTTTTTTGTTTTAGTGCTTCATAGAAATTATTTTCCAATTCATTTATAGCCAAGTCTGCCTCCTCAGGATTAACTTGAGCAAATGAAATGGTTGTAATGAAGCAAAAAATTAAAAATCGAATCATATTATTCTAATGTGCTATAATCGCCTAAACTAATACTTGTAAATTCGCCATCAAAATGAACATGGTTCCCAATCATGGCGTTTTCTAATTTAGCATTTTTTATATGTGAATGTGTTTGTATCAAGCTATTTTTTATTTTGCTGTTTTCTATATGAGAATGTGCTCCTAAAGAAACATTCGGCCCAACAATAGCATTAATCAAGCTTACGCCCTGTCCAATAAAACAAGGTGGAATGATTTCTGAATTTACAATTCGAGCATCGTTTGCTATCAAATTTTCTTCAGCATCTTGAGCAATAAACTGTAACATTCTAGAATTAGTTTCTACAGTTACATTTTTATTTCCGCAATCCATCCATTCATCTACTTTTCCAGGTACAAATTTCATGCCCTTTTGTTTCATATTCTCTAAGCCATCGGTTAATTGATATTCGCCCCCTTTTTGAATGTTATTGTCTAATAAAAACTGTAACTCTTCACGAAGCTTTTCACCCGATTTAAAGAAATAAATTCCAATGATAGCTAAATCTGAAATAAATTCTTTTGGTTTTTCTACAAAATCAACAATTTCGTTTGCTTCATTCAATTGCACTACACCAAACGCACTTGGATCATCTACTTGCTTAACCCAAATAACGCTATCTGCTGAAGTATCTAGTGAAAAATCGGCTCTAAAAAGTGTATCTGCATAAGCAATTACAACTGGTCCAGACATAGATTCTTTGGCACACATGATGGCATGTGCGGTACCTAAAGCTTCATTTTGGTAATAAATTGTTCCTTTTGCGCCTAATTTTTCAGCAATTGCAATTAAATCTTGCTCTACTTTTACACCAAAATCTTTATGAATAATAAAAGCTATTTCCTCGATATTATGTTGGATTACTTTGGCAATATCTTCTACTAATCTATGGACTATTGGTTTTCCTGCAATAGGAATTAATGGTTTTGGAACTGTTAATGTATGTGGTCTCAAACGTGAACCACGACCTGCCATGGGTACTATTATTTTCATGTAGAATATGTTTTAAACTTCAAAATTCGTTGTTCAACATTGAATATTCAACATTTTTCAACTTGGAATTTTGAAAATTATTTTATTTTTTACTTATTTTTATTTCTTGATTCAGCGCATTGTGCTTCACTATAATTCAAAGATGGTGCAGTTCCAGATCTAACAATTTGTCCTGACAAATGATTACCTGCTTTTGTTGTTTTTACATTGTCTGTAATGTTGATGATTTGTACTGCAAAATCAATCAGTCTTTCGTGTAAATCAAATTTTTTCATGGCTTATATAATTATTCATATTACTGTATACTATTTCAGAATTTTTTGTCAAAACTAAATATTCAACATTTTTAACAAGGAATATTCAACTTGGAATTTTGAATGTTGAAGTTTTACTTCACTCCCGTACTACCAAAACCGCCAGCACCTCTAGATGTCTCTGATAGTTCGTTGACTTCTAGCCATTCTGCTCTTTCATGTTTAGCAATTACTAATTGTGCAATACGTTCACCGTTTTCAATTACAAAAGGTTCATTTGATAAATTTACTAAAATAACACCTATTTCTCCTCTGTAATCTGCATCTACTGTTCCTGGTGAATTAAGCACTGTAATTCCTTTTTTGATTGCCAAACCGCTTCTTGGTCTAACTTGCGCTTCAAAACCTAAGGGAAGTTCTATAAAAAGACCCGTTTTTACTAATGTTCGTTCTAATGGATGTAAGGTAATCGATTCGATTAAATTAGCACGTAAATCCATTCCTGCAGAAGCAATAGTTTCATAATTTGGTAATTCGTGTTGTGAGGTATTGATAATTTTAATTTGCATTATTTTAGCTTAAAGGTTTTTAAAATAACTTCTTTCTCATTTTTATAAATGTAATACGAGAAAGCTACGATGGCTAATATACCAAAAATATATGTTTTCCTAAAAATATCAATGTAAAAAGACAAACATGCCAATGTTATAGACACGCCTAAATAGGCCATTATTTTATTCATTTCAAAAGGAATTGGATATTTTTCTTTGCCTAAAAAATAAGACAACATCATCATAGAGCCATACGCCACAATTGTAGCTATTGCCGACCCCATGTAACTCATCGTTGGTATCAAAAGATAATTTAAAAGTAAGGTAAGTCCTGCTCCCACTACTGAAATATAAGCGCCAATTATGGTTTTATCAATTAATTTGTACCAAACCGATAAACTAGTATAAATACCCAAAAAGAAATTGGCTATTATTATTAAGGGAACTATAGACATAGCTTCCCAATACTCGGGTTGACGTACTAAAAAGAATTTAATTACATCTGCAAAAACAATAACTACTAACATAATTAACGAACCTAAGATTACAAAATACTTAGTTACAGTAGCATACGTTTGAGGTGCGTTACTATTTCCTGCTTGACTGAAGAAAAAAGGTTCTATTCCTAGCGTGTATGCCGTTCTAAATAGCACCATAAACAAACCTATTTTATAACAAGCGGCATACGCACCCACTTCTGCTTTAGCAATAGATTCTGGCAATAATTTACTTAATAATATTTTGTCAAAGTGCTCGTTTATACCAAAAGCTAAGCCCGCAAATAATATAGGCCAACCATACCGCATCATTTGCTTCCAAAGTGTAGGTTTAAATAACCAATTAGACTGAATATAATTTGGTATAAAAAACAAAAAAGTACACAAACTCGCCATTAAATTAGCTAAAAACACATAACCTATTTGGTAATCATGCACATAAATACTGCTCCAAAATCCTGTTGGATTAGCTATCGCTAATTTTGGTAATATAGCCAAAAGAAAAATATTCAAGAGCATGTTAATACACACATTTGCGATTTTAATTGTCGCATATTTAATAGGGCGTTGTTCTGCTCTTAATTTTGAAAAAGGAATGATTACTAAGGCATCTAACGCAAGAATCCAAATAGCATAATTAACATATTCTTTATTTATTTCTAAATAATTTGAAATGGTTTTTTGAAACAATAAGGCACCACATAAAAATAAAATTGAACTCCAAAATATAGAAACCGAAGCCGTACTAATAACATCTTCTTTATTTTCATTTTTATGATAAAATCTAAAGAATGTAGTTTCCATTCCATAAGATAAAATTACATTTAAAAATATCATATAAGACAATAAAATAGTAATTTCACCATACGATATTTTTGGCATCATTTGAGTATGTAGACCCACGAGTAAAAAACTAATTACACGGGGCAAAACGGTAGCTATACCATATATTAATGTTTGCTTAAATAAATTTTTATAGGCTGTCAAATCGGGATATTTTTAACAAAAATAAATAAACTTTAGCTTAGTTGTGCAGTGGAAATGGATTTAATGGTAATTCTTTTACTATATTAGATCGGAAGAGCACACGTCTGAACTCCA
>NZ_CALFIG010000053.1 GCF_937876455.1 uncultured Flavobacterium sp. | reverse complement strand
ATTTCACGATGTCGTTGATTGTTATGTTGAATGTGATAGTCTTTTTACCGATAGCATTCTCGCTCCGACTTGCCGCACCTGACTTTGTCGACGCGGCGGCGGGTAACGCTGCAGCAGTATTAGCAGGTTTCATTTTCGGCTTAGGTTGGGTTTTCTCTCGGTACCACTCGTCTATCCCCTGCTCGTAAGCAGCAGACCTGCGCAAATCCGTTCCTAGCTGTTCGATTAAAGCGTCGTCTGTCTTGTATTGTCCTTTTTCGTATTCGTATTGCAGTGCTAAATCCCGCGACTTTTTGGCTTGTTCCTCCTTGCTGTAACTGTACGCCTTCTTAATGGCTTCTTCTCGGGAGTTGCCCCACGACATGTATGTTTCGGTTAAGTCTTCGAGTGCGTATTTCTCGTCTCTTATCCATTCGCGGTTGCCTGCATTGATTTCGTCTTGGGCGTATTGCGCGGCGTGCCCCATCTCACTGAAAGCGTAAGCGGCAACACTCAAGGCCGCAGCCAACATGGCCAAGGGCCCTAGCGCGGCGGTGCTTGCAGCAGCCATTTCCGAAGTGGCAGCGGTGGCCCCCGCTGTTTCAAGTGCATAGGTTTGAACTAAAGGAATAACAACACGCGTCGCCCACGCATACACGAGCGCGGCTTTTCCTAAACTCTCCAATTGGAGACGATGTTCCGACATCCAATGAACGCCGTCTCGCATCCATCCGATAAACTGCTCTATGGCAGGTTTCAAATCATTCAGATAGGACACGACAAGCGCGCCCAACTCCTCACGGACGTTTCCGAATTCATTGCGTAGAACGGTAAGGCCTCCGGTACCTGCTTCGCTTGCTGCAAGTGCCGAACCTCCAAACTCGGTTTGTAGTTCTTTAAGGATTAAAGCCTGTGCGCCTGCGATGTTATTCGTGGCGACCATGGTCTCAATGGTTTTCTTCTGAGACTCAGAAAACGAAACCCCTGCACGTTGTAGCGCTGTGATTCCTTTTATGGGGTCGTTCAAGGCTTTCCCGACTTGGATAGTCGCGCCTTGCAAATCACCTCCCAACTTCGTAGACATGTCCACGATCGCGGGAATGGCGTCCATGTAAATCTTGTCTTTTACTTGGGTGAACGTGGCGAGTAAGGCTTGGCTTTTTGTGATGGCGTCGTCGTCGTAAAGTGATTTCTTCATTAACGACTCCGCTTGTTCGTCAAGCGCTTTGCGGTTGACTTGTGCGGCGTTGGCGGTACTCCGTAAAGTCGCGTCTAGTTGTGCCGAGGCTTGCGCAGCTTCGTTGAATGCGTTCACACTTCCTTCTAAAAACGAATATCCCGCGAAGGCAGCGCCAACAGAAAGGAGAGTGCTTTGAAGCGTTGAGGCCGACGAATTCAAGGCACTCATTTTACCCATTGACTTCTCCGCGGCGTTGTCAAACTGCCCCGACTTCAAACTCAATATGTACTCAACTATACTAGCCATTCTCGAATTTTATTTGGTGGGCGACTTCCAAAAAGTGCTTGGCGCGCCCGTATTCTTTGAAAAATTCATCTTCGCTTAGTGTCTCAGGGTCCACGTGACAACAACAGCGAATCATGGCCGCCATCTTACCGGCTAGGTCTTCATTGCGAATGGTGAATTCATCTAATTTTTTTTTATCTCGTCAAGAGCGATATCAATAACGCCGAGGCATTTCTGAGAAACCCCTAGTTTATACTTGTCGCAGTCCGAAGACTCGCCATACGTCAACGGGTGCGATTCCTCTTTGAGTTGGCACATCACGCGCAATTCCTCCGCCGCCATGTTTGGGCCCAACATTCGAGCCTTGTCCATTAACGCAATCTTGGTCATGTAGTTGGGCTCGGTTATGTAAGAAACTATTCGCTCGTTACCTCTGTCGGTTGCAACGTGCACATAATAGTGAACTTTCGAAACGTTGTGTTTCGATGCGAGTTCGATAGCTTTCTTTTCGATTTCCTCACGCTCTTGATCGGTGAGCGTTGGCGATAGTTCTTTTGCAGACATGTGTTTAAAGTTTAGTAGTCAATTCCGCCAACGGCTAAATCAATTTTGCAAGTGAGTTTCGTGTCGCCACTTTTCACCGCCATAGGGTTGTTTTTGAAAGTCACAGCTCGCAAAGTTTCTTTGCGGAACGGAACCCCAGCGCCTCCAAACGTCACGACAATGTCGAACAATGGTAACTTGGCAGGATCGCGTTCCGGTGACGCGTCGATGACACGATTCCAGACATCCTTGTAAATCGTGATGTCAGCGGTATATTTGTTTTGACCGAATCCGCGACTCACGGCGTCTTGACCTAACCCGTAGTTATCGTCGACTTGTTGGTCTTTGGAGTAGTTGATTTCAGCAACCCCAACCACGGCGCCAAGTATCGGAATAATGATTCCGACATTTGCACTCGCATAATTAATTCCGTTAATTAATGGTATCATATTATAGTGAAGGTTTATATCCGATAGGAATTACAATCGTTTTGGCGATTCCGTTCGCTACCAAGGTTACTGAGATAACAAGTGTTTGAGTTTGGACTACGTTTTGCGATGGGTTGATAACAACGGCTTTTGCAGAAAGTTCAGCGATTCCACCCGCCACCGGATCAATTCGAGTCATTGAATCAAGGGCAGCGTATCCGATGCCTTCCAATTCAGCGATAGTGTTGTCGGCAAGTGTTCCGTTTGAGTTGAACACCAAAGGACTATTTAACTTCGGAACGTAAGCCGCGTAAAGTAAACGCTCTGCTTTGCAGATTGTTCGGTTATCGCGAAGACCCGCGTAGTCGCTTGACGGACTCACCGCCATGTTGTCGCCATTGAAGTAGGTACCTTGATACCCCGTAAGCTTCATAGGGAAAACATATCGTTTTGAATCGATGGCAGTTAACGCGTTGTTTGATAGCGCCGAAACCAATTGGCCATTGCAGAATGCCGGCACTTCCATTTCGGAACCATCTGAAAGGTTCGATTTCTCAACCCATCCGATAGACTCGTGAACGCGACGAAGTGAAGCCATACCGAGTTGAGCACCGCCGCATGTGATGGACTTCAACGAACCGGATCCGTTAGCTTTGTAAAGGAAATTACCCCAACCGCCACCGTCTTGACCTATCACGGTCATAACGTTGTTGGCCGTGTACGTGCTTAAATCCGTTACCGTCGTGATGTCGGAAGTAGCCTGTAAGTTAGCCGCGTAAAGTAATTGGATTGGTTGGTATAACGTTTTATTGGCGTTGGCGATTGTGTTCAAAGAGGTGATGTCGGCAGCGGCCCACACGGCATCCTTGAACACCAACATTTGGCGGATTTCACCGGCTGCATTGTTTTGCATGTCGGTAACTTCCGAGAACGTATAAGGAGAAGGCACGCCAAAGAATCCTACCCATAATTTCCCTTTCGGTTGAATACGGAAAAACTCTTTTACTTGGTAGTAATATTGTGCCATGCGCGATGCCACACCGCTCGAGAACTGAGAAATAGACCCCGCAATGGTTCCGGTTAAGGTTGCAGAAATCGGAGTCCCTGAGTTCAGATATGCACCTAAACGTTTCGGCGCTGTGATTGTGATCACCGCACTTGAATTCGTGGCGCTATATCCGTGCGTCGCTGTGCCGGAATTGATTTTCGCTACATACGACGCAGCCAACAAAGTGTTGGTCGTGTCTGCAGAAGTGCGTGTGTACACACCAAGGCTTGTGGACTGAGCCGCGCCTGTTGCTTCTGCGATGTCTGCGATTAATAACTCCATCGTATCGCCGGCGGCGCCGTATGCTGAAACTGTGTAAGTACCCGTCGCGGCTGTGGCGTCGGAGTAGTCCTTCACAATTCCCGCAGCGATGGCGTCCTCGGGACTATACAACGCTTTGCATCGTGTCGCTGTGGAGGTAGAGGCGAAACCGGAAGGAAGTGAGCCCGCTGTATAGAATAACATACCACTGATGTGGTCGTTATTCGCTAACGGTCGACCTAGGCCACCTTGCCCCTCTTGAAAGATTATGCTTGGTAAAGACATGATTTAATTTTGTTTTAGGATTACGCACCAATTGAACGACTTGTCTCAAGCCACGCCGTGCCGTCGAACATGAAGCTCGCAACAGCTTTTTTGTTTGCTACAAGAGTCAAAGTGCCTGGACCCGCGAAACCTGTACTCCAAGTCACTACGCGACCCGTGCCGTCACACGATAACAAAACGGTCATGCGGTCTCCCACTTTTGGACCTGTTGTCGATGTGCCTACACCTGCAGTCACCGTCAATGCGCCTGTGCATTGACCGATGCGCACGGTTGAATGCGCCGCGTTATCTTTTACAGTGATGGCCACCGATGCAGCATACGCTTTCTCTTGGTGGTCATGTAATGCCGCCGCGCCTGTGTTGTCGCGACCCGTGGCTCCTGAAAAACGAACTTCTGTACTCATGTTAAAAGTTTTTTACTTTGTTTTTGAATTTGATTTTTTCGTATTACCCTCGACAGGTGTAGCGAACTACTTCTTCTCGGCTGCGGCTTTTTCGGCTGCGGCTTTTTTAGGTTCGAGAATATCTTCACGAGACATCTCATTGTCGAACCCTTCACGTTTGTGGAAGGCCCAAGCCCCTTTGTCATTCAACCACACCGTTTGGATGGCGGGTTGAGTGATGAGTGTTTCTTTTAATACTTCGGATATTTTAATAGCCATGTCTGTATTTTGGTTTTTAAGATTATTCGTAAGTGACAGTCTCTTCGTTGAATCCGATTTGGACATCGGCTTTCATTTCCATCTTGATGAACCACAAGTCCGAATTCGCTTGCTTCTTAGCTAACTGAATCGTGTTCGTGTCGGCCATTGAGTTGATACCCATCCACAAGTTCGAGTCACGTCCTGCAGACCCTTTCGCGATCATGTAGTAGTCGTCTGGGAAATCATGAACCGGTACAACCTGCAAACCTCGGAACGTAGATACACCTCGTTGGGTAACGTCAACACCTTTATTGGTTTGCGCGATTTGTGACTGCATGTAGAATTCATAGGTAGCATACGATACAAAGTACTTCATTGCGCTATCGTACTTCAACGCCGCAGGAATCAAATTGAATCCTTTCTGCATTTCTGCTTGGATATTCGAAGCACTTAATGTGGTAGGTGAACCCACTTTGATAGTACCTGACGCGTCGGTGGCTTTTTTCTTCAAACCGTTGAAATACTTGTACACGCCCGTAGTAGATGTGTTACTGTTCCAAATAGCTTTGTTGATGTACTTACCGTG
>NZ_CALFIG010000052.1 GCF_937876455.1 uncultured Flavobacterium sp. | reverse complement strand
AAATATTATTATTCTTATTATTTACATTTTCTATAAATGTATTTTCTCAAAGTTGTAATTCTAATTCACTTTATGATGCAATTGTGAGTGCTTATCATCAATCAGTTGCTCAAAAAAGCGATGGTTCTTGGTCTGGATGGGGGGCTTTAATGTCTAATTCTGGAGGGAATGTATTGAGTCCGCAAGATATTAACTCAACAAATTATACTGCTTTAACAGGAACTCCTCTTTTGGCTTCCACTGCTTCTGCGGGTTCAGGTTCTTCAGAACAATCAGTATTGTTGACAACAACAGGACTTTTTGCTTGGGGAACAGAGGGTGTTTCAATACCTAACACAATAACTTCTAGTACAACATTTCAAAAATTAACGATAAATAGTAAAGCTGATGGATTGCCTACAGGTGTTGTGCCTTCTGATGTTGTTTCTTTGGTTGCTATAAATAATGCTGTAATATTGGTTACATCAAACGGTAATGCATATATAATTGTTGCAAGTACTAATGCTTCGTCTTCAAAATATTATGGTGATGGAAGTACAACGGTAAATACGGCTTGGCATCAAGTTAAGATAAGCGCTTCCGTTAATTTAACAAATGTGATTGCTTTAAGAGGTCAGATTTCTTCAGACACAAAAGGTGGTTTAATGGCATTAACTTATGATGGAACAAATTATAAAGCTTTTACATGGGGAAATTCTGTTTATTTAGGTAACAATACAGCAAGTACATCATATGGATATGCTACAGAAATGACTTTACCTACCGGAGTTACACCTAAAATGATTGCAGTTACGGGAGGTAGTAATCTTGCAACAAGGAATAATTCTCATTTTATTTTAGCTACAGATGGGCAGTTGTTTGCTTTGGGCTCAAATGATGCAAAACAGCTTGGAGATTTTACTACAACAGAAAGAAAAGTTTGGGTTAATTCAAAAATAAATACAACAACAAATTTTACAAACATAAAATACATTAGTGCGCAGGAACACGATTCAAAATTTGCAGCAGTTGGCGTAATAACAAACCCAGGAGTTTTATTTATGTGGGGTGAAAATGGTGGAAATATGTTAGGTTTTGTTACTGCTGATGTGGCTTTAGATCCATTTAATCCTGGAGGATTTACTGTGGGAACAGATATTGCAAAATTAGTAGAGATAGGAGGGCATACGTCTACATATATTAAGGAAAACAGTGCGAAATTCTGTTATGTAGGTCATAAAACAGCAGGTAGTATGGGAGATGGAACGGCAGATAATACCAATCCGTATCTATTTGATTGTGATGCTACACCTGTAATTAACATTTGTGGTTCTACAGGTTGGGATTACGGAGATGCACCAGTTAATTATGAAAATGGCGGGGGTTCTAATTTTGCTCAACATTTTTATGTTCAAAATGCAACAACTTTATTTTTAGGAACTACAACCCCTGCAGCTAATGACGACACTACTAAAAGTGTTATCGTTGGTACAGATAATACAGGAACGAACGGAGATGGAATTGAAGAAGACGGTGTTTCAAATTTACCAACGATTCAAAACACGGCTACAACATATTCATTCCCGATTTCTTTGAAAAATAATACAGGAGTGAATGCAAATCTATATGTGTGGGTAGATTGGAATAATAATGGAAAATTTGAAGCAACTGAATTTAAGAATAGTGTTGTTCCAAGTTCATCTGTTCAACAAACGATTACCATTAATTACACTGGACTTTCTGGACTAAATGACGGTAGAAGATATATGCGAATTAGATTGAGTACGTTTTCTTTAACAGACAATTCAACTACCAACGCAGTAGATGAAAGATCGCTTGGGTTTTTAGGCGATGGAGAAATTGAAGATCACGCTGTAATAATTGGTTCTTTGTATTCAGGGAATAATATACCACCAGTATCAATAGATGTTACAAATACTACTCAAATCAATTATAATTCAGGAATAACTGATTTAGATGATTTACAAGCAACTGATTCTGATGGGGTAGTTGTAGCTTACAGAATAAAATCATTACCTACAAAAGGAACATTGTATAAAGTAGATGGGTTAAATTCAATTCCTGTTGTTTTAGATGAACCACTTACAGTATTGTCAACAAATTCATTAAAATATACTCCAGATGGAGTAAGTTTCGGTTCAGATGTATTTCAATTTGCAGCCATTGATGATGATGGAGCAGAGGACTTAACTCCTGCAAATTTTACAATTAATTTATTTAATCCAAACACTCCTTCTTTATCGGTTAGCAGTAACTTATCAAGTTTTGTGACTTGTAGCGGCACACCATCTACCTCACAATCGATATCTATTTCAGGAACTTTTTTATCTAATAATGTAGTTGTTACTGCACCTACGGGTTATGAAGTGTCATTGACAAGTGGTTCTGGTTATGCTTCTAGTGTAACAATTACAGCCTCTGGCACATTAGCTGCTACTACTGTTTATGTTCGATTAGAGGCTTCTGCAACAGGAAGCCCAAGCGGAAACTTAGCAATTACATCTACAGGAGCAACTACACAAAATATAGCTTTAACGGGTACAGTAAATGGTTTGTCATCTATTTCAATAAATGAAAATAATCCTTCTATTTGTGTTGGAAGTACAACTACTTTTTCTTCTACTACTTCAGGAGGTACATGGACATCGAGTGACACCACAGTTGCTACAGTAAATGCTTCAACAGGAGTGATTACGGGAGTAGCAGCAGGTACGGCTACGATTACCTATACAGTAACAGGTACAGGTGGTTGTGCGGACGCAACAGCTACACGTACAGTAACGGTTACAGCCGCACCATCAGCAGGAACATTATCGGGTACTCAGGCAGTATGTGTTGGAAATACAACCACTTTTTCTTCTACTACTTCAGGAGGTACTTGGACATCGAGTGACACCACAGTTGCTACAGTAAATGCTTCAACAGGGGTGATTACGGGAGTAGCAGCAGGTACGGCTACGATTACCTATACAGTTACAGGTACAGGAGGTTGTTCAAATGCAATCGTTACAAGACAAGTTACAATAAGTGCTTTACCGCCCATATCAATAATTGAAAATAATCCTTCGGTTTGTACAGGAGGTACGATTACATTACATGCCGTTTCTTCAGCCGCTTCACAAATTTATGGGTCGGGTTATGGAACCAATCCTAGTGTTCAAACGGCCGTTGATCAAAATTGGCAAGTGGTAGCTTTACCTCAAACTTTTTCTAATTCAGCTGCGTTTACAGCTATGAATGTAACGTTGCCTTATCCAGCAAAAGTAATTAGTGGAACTGTATTACCATCAATTTTTGCTTATAGAAATGGTTATAATGACGGCACAAACACCTATTATTGGATAGCTCCATATGCAAATGCAACTTCACTTCAAGGAGGAAGTTACAATTGGATTGTACGTCAAGAATTTCAAGTAAATAGTGCAGGAACCTATAATTTTAGTTTTACAGGAGCTGGAGATAATGATATTTCTTTCTTTGTTGATGGAACAATAAATACGAGTAGTCCTGAGTTGCCAACAATAACTGGTGGTACTCAAATAGGTAATACCCACACCACATTTACCAGTACAGGGACAATGACTGGTTCAGTATATCTAACTGCCGGAACTCATTATGCATACATGGTTATGCAGGATTATGGAGGTTTAACTTGTGCATTAATTTCAGGGGCTAATATTTCTAGTCAGAACACCTATTTTTGGGCTTCTCAAACAGCTAGTCAAAGTGTGTTTACGCCAATTGCTAATTCAAATACAGCGACTTATACTACACCTGTTGTTTCAGAAAACACAACTTTTCAGGTAACGGTTTCTGATGGGACGTGTACGGATACTGCACAAGTTACAATTACAGTGTCAAATCCACCATCAGCAGGAACATTATCGGGTTCTCAAGCGGTATGTGTTGGAAATACAACTACTTTTTCTTCTACTACTTCAGGAGGCACATGGACATCGAGTGATACCACAGTTGCTACAGTAAATGCTTCAACAGGAGTGATTACGGCAGCAGCAGCAGGTACGGCTACGATTACGTATACAGTAACAGGTACAGGTGGTTGTGCGGACGCAACAGCTACACGTACAGTAA
>NZ_CALFIG010000051.1 GCF_937876455.1 uncultured Flavobacterium sp. | reverse complement strand
CGAAGCAGGAACGTAGCAGCTTGCTTATAACGGTTTGTGGCTTTGTGTCTGTTTGCCCCTTGCATAAAGTTTCAAGTTACCACAAATGTTGATGGGGCAAATAGCACAAAACCGCTGTTATACGCTGGCACGGTTGATTTAGTAGAATGTTCAATTGGAATACAAAACCTTTTTCTTTTCTTTTTTAAGGGAGGGAAATTTAAAAACAAAATAAATGAAAGTAATAAACGAAGATTGTATGTATGGTTTAGACCAAATGGCTGAAAATAGTATTGATTTACTGATTACAGACCCACCATACTCAACGCCTGTAATAACGGCATTTGGGAGAAAGAAGTTTAAAAACTTGGCTGATTTATCAATACAAGAATTTTACTTTACTGAAATGAAAAAGAAACTTGAACGCACATTAAAACCTGATGCACCTGTTTTCTTTTTCTGTGATGACAAGTTTTATCCAATACTATTTTCAGCCTTTTATGATTGGCAAAATATAGGGTTGATTATTTGGGATAAAAACAAAATTGGGATGGGCAAGCCTGTAAGGAAACGCCACGAACTTATATTTTACGCAAATCAATCATTCAGGGATTTTAAGCCACACGGACAATTTACACACCTGCCAAGTGTATTGAATTTTAAACACGATAGCGAAAAAATACACGGTGCTCAAAAACCTGTGGCTTTAATTGAAATGCTGATAAACGGATTTACAAATGAAGGTGATACCGTTGTGGATTTGTTTGGAGGTAGTGGCTCAACTGGTATTGCTTCCGATAACACAAACCGAAAAGGAATATGTTTTGAACTAAATAATGATATTTCTACCGCTTCAAAAGAGCGTGGGGAAAAAAGAAAAGAAAAAGGTTTACATGCAGAATCTCTCTTTGGAAACGAAATGTAGTGCTTGCGTATAACGTTGGTGCTTGCCGAAGTAGCGGAATTGGCAGCACCAAAGCTAAATTGAAAACCAAAAGCTAAACAAATTATTCACAAGCCGAGCAATGAACGTCAAGCCGCTATTTTGGCAAACACATTGTTAGGCACAGTACGGTAAAATTATGGAAAGTAAAAACAACAAAATTAAAAGCTATACCGATATAATCGGATGGTTTGACTTTCAAGACATCTATGACCTTGCGGTTAAAAATGGGAAAGATGGAGATATTTTTTTAGAAGTCGGTTGCTTTATGGGGAAATCAACATCTTATATGATGCAAAAAATTGATAGTTCAAATAAAGAAATATCCGTTAAGGTCATAGACATCTTCAAACCAGAGTGTACCCACCACGAAGATTTGATAAAATCTTGTGGGGATAATTTGTTGGATATATTTAAAGATAACGTAACAAGTGTTGTGGGACATTTACCAGATATATTAATAGGAGAAAGTCAACAACTATATAAAAAATTCCCTGACGATTTTTTTTCAATGATATTTATAGATGCAGCGCATGATTATGAATCAGTAAAAGCAGACTTAAATAACTTTTACCCTAAACTTAAATCAGGTGGTATTTTTGCTGGGCATGATTACGGGGAAAAATCATGTGGAGTTGGACAAGCTGTTGATGAATTTGTAAAAGAAAATAACCTTAAACTTGATGTTATGACTGCATCATGGATTTTAATAAAACCATAATATATGAATAAATATAAAAGATATTGGGAGCTTGATAAATCTGATAATGTGCGATATACCAATAAACATTTTATAGTTGGGCTATGTGTTATAATCGCTGTTATTTTAATAGCTATTGTCGCCGCAATATTAGTGTGATAGTATTGTGCCTAACGGTTCGGGTATTGCCGAAGGTGGGGCATTAAACCACCGAAGTTAAATTGAAAAACAAATGTTCAAAATGAGTACAGAAGATAAATTGGAAAACGTCAGCCCCACTTTTGGCAATACCGTGTTAGGTGCAGTGCCTTCTGTGGTGTATAATGAGGATTGTGTAGAAGGTTTAAAACGCTTTTCTGATAATTACTTTGATTTAGCTATTGTAGACCCACCTTACGGATTAGGCAATAAATTAGTAGATGGAGGAGCAGGTAGAAATGGAAAGTTTGATAAAAATAGAGATAGTGTGAAATGGGATATATTGCCTAATGATGAATATTTTAAGGAGCTAATGAGAGTCTCTAAAAATCAAATCATTTGGGGTAGTAATTATTTTGAACTGCCACCAACACGATGCAATTTAATTTGGTATAAAATGCAAGAATTTAGTGGTGCTGATTTTGAATTGGCTTGGACAAGTTTTGACAAAGCAAGTAAGGCATTTAAAATGAGTAGAGTTGAAGCGTATTCTGATGGGAAAATTCATCCTTGCCAAAAGCCAATTAAATTGTATGAATGGCTATTGAAAAATTATGCCAATGAAGGCGATTTGATTTTAGATACTCATTTAGGAAGTGGAAGCAGTAGGATAGCAGCGTATAAAGGCGGGTTCAACTTTGTAGGTTTTGAAATAGACCAAGAATATTATGATAAACAAGAAAAGCGTTTTAATGACTTTAAATCACAACTGCGGTTGTTTTAGCGGTGTCGGTTCTGGCATTGCTGGTAACGTCCGAGTGCTTGGCGAAGAAGCGGAAAAGCATTTAGCGGCGGCGCTGAATTTGGCGCAAAGCGCGGTGGCAGCAGACTTAAAAACAGAAAATTATGCACAGGCGATGGCGCATTTAAGCAAGCTGCGTGCACCGCTGGATGCATTTTTTGAAACCAGGTGAGAGAGAGGGCGAACATTCCAAGGATAAGGGCTAAGCCAAGTATTTTGTTTTTCATTTCTCTCTCCTTATGGGCAAACGTATTGTAACTGGACCGTTGAGTTCACAGGAATCTGCGGGTTAAACACAAGTAAGTTGCTGTTTAGGCTGGTCGTGAAGCTGTAAGTGGGAGTGACAACGACCGAGTTCACAGACGTCGGTACACATTGAAGTGTGATCGAAGCCTGGTTGGTGATGATCGAGTTTTGAAAATACTGCAAATTAGCAGAGTAGTCCGTGTCACAGATGCTGCCGACGTAACCAGAGGTTAAGCCCGAAAGCTCGTTGTACTTAATGCCATAGTGAGACTTGGAACCTTCGGAGTCTTGGGCCTGCGAACAATTGATGTCATTGGGGCGAACAATGATCGAATTCACAGTCAAACGTTTGTTCACGCCAAAGACTTGGCGCACGTAGTTGACATAGGTGGCGGGCAAATCATCGGACTCTAGAGATTTGTTTCGTTCGTCATCATAATAGGCCTGCGATTGGTCGCCGCCAATA
>NZ_CALFIG010000050.1 GCF_937876455.1 uncultured Flavobacterium sp. | reverse complement strand
AATTAGCTATTCTAAATCTTGAGCCAACACACCCTGCTACACATGGTATCTTTCAGAATATCCTTTTAATGGATGGTGAACGAATCCTTGATGCAGAGCCAACAATTGGCTATATTCATAGAGCTTTTGAAAAAATTGCCGAAAATCGTCCGTTTTATCAAATTACACCCTTAACAGACCGTATGAACTATTGTTCGTCACCAATCAATAACATGGCTTGGTGGATGACATTAGAAAAATTACTTAACATAGAAGTTCCAAAACGCGCACAATATTTACGTGTTATTGTAATGGAATTAGCTCGTATTGCAGATCATTTAATTTGTAATTCAATTTTAGGTGTAGATACTGGAGCGTATACAGGCTTCTTATATGTATTCCAATTTCGTGAAAAAATCTACGAAATCTACGAAGAAATTTGTGGTGCTCGCTTAACTACTAACATGGGTAGAATTGGTGGTTTTGAAAGAGATTGGAGTCCCGCTGCATTTGAAAAATTAAATACATTCTTAGAAGAATTCCCTAAAGCATGGGAAGAATTTGAAAGTCTATTTACAAGAAACAGAATTTTTATTGACAGAACCGTAAATGTAGGACCTATTTCTGCTGAAAAAGCAATTAGTTATGGTTTTACAGGTCCAAATTTAAGAGCGGCTGGTGTAGATTATGATGTGCGTGTAGCGCAACCTTACAGTTCGTATGAAGATTTTGAATTTGATGTACCTGTGGGAAAATCAGGTGACACCTATGATCGTTTTTGTGTTCGTAATGCTGAAGTTTGGGAATCCTTAAAAATTATTCGTCAAGCCTTAGACAAATTACCTGAAGGTCCTTATCACGCAGATGTACCCGATTATTATCTTCCACCAAAAGAAGATGTATATAACAATATGGAAGCCTTAATTTATCACTTTAAAATTGTTATGGGAGAAGTTCCTGTGCCAGTTGCAGAAGTGTATCATCCAGTAGAGGGTGGTAATGGAGAATTAGGATTCTATTTAATAACCGATGGAAGTAGAACTCCTTATCGTTTACATTTCAGAAGACCTTGCTTTATTTATTACCAAGCCTATCCTGAAATGATAAAAGGAGCGATGCTTTCAGATGCAATTGCAATATTATCAAGTTTAAACGTAATCGCTGGCGAATTAGACGCTTAAATAATTATGAATTATGAGTTTAGAATTCAGAATAGCTTTCAAACTTCTAAATTCTAATTTCTAAATTAGAAAAAAATGGAAATATCAAACGCAACTCAACTAATTAATATAACGCCAGAATTAATGGCTCGAATTAATGAGTTAATCAGTCATTATCCTGCTGATAAAAAGAAATCGGCCCTAATTCCTGTTTTACATGAAGTACAGGATGCACATGACAACTGGTTAAGTGCAGAATTACAAAATAAGGTGGCTGAAATTTTAGAAATTCAACCTATTGAAGTATATGAAGTAGTTACTTTTTATACCATGTTTAATACAAAACCCGTTGCAAAATATATGTTCGAATTTTGTAGAACATCTTGTTGTGCTACTCGTGGTGTAGAAGATTTAATGGATTACGCTTGTGAAAAATTAGGCGTTAAAGAAGGTGAAATTTCTAAAGATGGGTTATTTCAATTTGTAGGTGTAGAATGCTTAGGCGCTTGTGGATATGCTCCAATGTTGCAATTAGGTGATTTCTATCACGAAAAATTATCTAAAGAAAAATTTGACCAATTGATTGAAGATTGTAAAGCTGGTAAAATAACCTTACACGATAAATAATACCATGGGAAGAAAAATATTATTAGAAAAAATTACTATTCCGGGTATCAAAACCTATGAAGTCTATCGCCAAAACGGAGGGTATGCTTCAGTGGAAAAAGCATTTAAAATGACTCCTGATGAAGTGACTGAAGAAGTAAAAACTTCTGGATTAAGAGGTCGAGGCGGAGCAGGATTTCCTGTAGGAATGAAATGGAGTTTTATCGATAAAAAATCTGGTAAACCAAGGCATTTAGTTTGTAATGCGGATGAGTCTGAACCAGGAACATTCAAAGACCGCTATTTAATGGAATACATTCCACATCTTTTAATAGAAGGTATGATAACGGCAAGTTATGCCTTAGGTGCAAACCTATCCTACATTTATATTAGAGGAGAATACATGTGGGTATTTAAAACCTTAGAAAGAGCCATTAAAGAAGCATATGCCGCTGGATGGTTAGGAAAAAACATTCAAGGTTCTGGATATGATTTAGATTTACATGTACATTGTGGAGCTGGTGCTTACATCTGTGGTGAAGAAACAGCCTTAATTGAATCATTAGAAGGAAAAAGAGGAAATCCTCGTATTAAACCACCATTTCCAGCAATTAGTGGTTTATGGGCTAATCCAACAGTAGTAAATAATGTAGAATCAATAGCCGCAGTGCCATGGATTATATTAAATTCTGGTGCTGAATATGCAAAAATAGGTATTGAACGTTCTACAGGTACTAAATTAATTTCTGCTTCGGGACATATTAAAAACCCAGGTGTGTATGAAATTGAATTAGGTGTATCTGTTGAAGAATTCATTAATTCAGATGAATATTGTGGCGGTATGATTGACGACAGACCTTTAAAGGCTTTAGTTCCTGGAGGGTCGTCTGTGCCTATTTTACCTGCACATTTAATTTATAAAACAGCCGCAGGAACAGATCGATTAATGACTTATGAATCGTTATCTGATGGTGGCTTTGCTACAGGTTCAATGCTAGGTTCTGGAGGATTTATCGTTTATAATGATACCACTTGTATCGTAAGAAACACTTGGAATTTCTCAAGATTTTATCACCATGAAAGTTGTGGACAATGTACACCATGTCGTGAAGGTACGGGTTGGTTAGAAAAAGTATTACATCGTATCGAAAATGGTCACGGTCGTGAAGAAGATATCGAATTATTATTAAGCATTCAAAGTAAAATTGAAGGCAACACTATTTGTCCTTTAGGTGATGCTGCATCTTGGCCAGTTGCTGCAGCCATTCGCCATTTTAGAGAAGAATTTGAATACCATATACGATTCCCGGAAAAAATAAAAAATAGAGATCACTTTGTGCATGAACCATTTGAAAAAGTTCGTCACCTAGTAAGTAATCAAACTGTATAAACAAATGAAAGTAACCATAGACGGACAAAGCGTAGAAGTAGAACCAGGAACAACCATCCTGCAAGCTGCTCGTATGATTGGTGGTGATTTAGTACCACCAGCCATGTGTTATTATTCAAAATTAAAAGGAAGCGGTGGAAAATGTCGTTGCTGTCTTGTAGAAGTAAGCAAAGGTAGCGAAGCAGACCCTAGACCTATGCCAAAACTTGTTGCCTCTTGTGTTACAGGCTGTATGGATGGTATGGAAGTTAATAGTAAAAAATCGGAAAGAGTAACCGAAGCTAGAAAAGCGGTAACCGAATTTTTATTGATTAACCACCCGTTAGATTGTCCGGTATGTGATCAGGCAGGAGAATGCCATTTACAAGACTTAAGTTTTGAACATGGTAAAGCCCAAACACGTTTTATAGAAGAAAAAAGAACATTTGAACCTGAAAATATAGGCGATAAAATTCAACTACACATGAATCGTTGTATTTTATGCCAACGTTGTGTTCAGGTTGCAGACCAACTTACAGATGGACGTGTACATGGTGTATTAAATAGAGGCGATCATGCTCAAATTTCTACCTGTGTTTCAGCGGCTATTGACAATGAATTTTCGGGTAATATGATTGATGTTTGTCCAGTTGGGGCTTTAACCGACAAAACATTCCGTTTCAAATCAAGAGTTTGGTTTAACAAACCTTATAACGCACACAGAGATTGCGACAAATGTTGTGGTAAAACTACTGTTTGGATGTTTGGAAACGAGATACAACGTGTTACTGGTCGAAAAGATGAATATGGTGAAGTAGAAGAATTTATTTGCAACACCTGTCGTTTTGACAAAAAAGAGGTAACTGATTGGGTAATTGAAGGTCCGAGAAAATTTGAAAAAGATTCTGTAATTAATCAAAACAACTACACTAGAAAACTAGATAAAGTAGAAATTAATACAGAAAGTCACATTTTATTTGGTCGAGAAGAAGACCGAAAAAAAATTAGTATGACTGGAGTTCCACTTAAAAAAGAAGATAAATAATGGAAAGCGCATTTATTATTGAAAAAAGTGTAATCATAGTTACTGTTTTTGCTTTGACGATGTTAATGGCGATGTATTCAACGTGGGCAGAACGAAAGGTAGCTGCGTTTTTACAAGACAGAGTGGGGCCAAACAGAGCAGGCTGGGGTGGATTATTACAACCTTTAGCTGATGGAGCTAAATTATTTTCAAAAGAAGAATTTTTTCCAAATACACCTAACCGATTCTTATTCATCTTAGGCCCAGGAATTGCTATGAGTACGGCTTTGATTACAAGTGCAGTTATTCCATGGGGAGATAAAATCGAAGTATTTGGCAGAACCGTTCTTTTACAAGCAACTGATATTGATGTTTCAATTTTATATATTTTTGGTGTACTATCAATAGGTGTGTATGGAATCATGATTGGTGCATGGGCATCAAACAACAAATATTCATTAATGTCAGCCGTTAGAGCTTCTTCTCAAATGATTTCGTATGAAGTAGCCATGGGATTAGCAATGATTGCTATATTAATGATGACAGGTTCTTTATCACTTAAAGAAATTACAGAATATCAAGCACAAAATGGTTGGAATATTCTATATCAACCTGTAGCATTTATCATTTTCTTAGTCTGTTCGTTTGCAGAAACAAATAGAACGCCTTTTGATTTAGCAGAATGTGAATCAGAGTTAATTGGGGGCTACCATACTGAATATTCATCTATGAAAATGGGATTCTATTTATTTGCCGAATATGCTAATATGTTCATTTCATCAACCATTTTAGCCATTGTCTTTTTAGGAGGTTATCATTTCCCTGGCATGGATTGGGTTACAGATAATTGGGGAGTAAATATGGCCGCTTTATTAGGCTTTTTATCTCTATTTGCTAAACTTTGTTTCTTCATCTTCTTTTACATGTGGGTAAGATGGACGATTCCAAGATTTAGATATGATCAATTAATGCATTTAGGATGGAAAATATTAATACCATTAGCTGTAATTAACATTATTGTTACTGGAATTGTAATGGTTGTATTTAAATAATATAAAGGATTATGTCAGTAGAACAACTATCATTATCGGGAAGAAAAAAAGTAGTTTCTAACAAAGAAATGACTTTTATTGAAAAAATGTATTTGTGGGCAATTATCAAAGGATTGTTAACCACAATTAAACATTTATTTAGAAGAAAAGTAACCATAAAATATCCAGAAGAAGTTCGTGCTTTTAGTCCGGTTTACAGAGGACAACACATGCTTATGCGCGATGATGAAGGAAGAGAAAGATGTACAGCATGTGGTTTATGCGCTTTATCTTGCCCTGCAGAAGCTATAACGATGAAAGCCGCAGAACGCAAACCTGAAGAAAAACACTTGTACAGAGAAGAAAAATATGCTGAAATTTATGAAATCAACATGTTGCGTTGTATTTTTTGCGGTTTATGTGAAGAGGCTTGCCCAAAAGAAGCTATCTATTTAACAAAATCAAAGAAAATTGTAAAAGCAGATTATGACAGAGAAGATTTCATTTATGGCAAAGATAAATTAGTCATGCCTCTAGAAATGGCTATTCAAAATACAGTAACAAATACTATTAATTAATTATGTTAGAGATTGTTTTCTATATATTATCGGCAATAACACTAGGAACAGCTTTCCTGACTGTTTACAGTAAAAATGCCATTCATAGCGCTATTTATTTAGTGGTGTGTTTCTTCACCTTAGCAGGACATTATGTGTTATTTAATGCACAATTTCTAGCTGTTGTTCATGTTATTGTATATGCAGGTGCCATTATGGTATTATTACTATTTACTCTAATGTTAATGAACTTAAACAAAGAAGATGAAACCTCTAAGCCTAAATGGACTGTATTTGCTGCTTTAATTTCGACTTGTGTACTTGGCGTTGTATTAATTGCGGCATTAAAATCTGCACAACCAGAAATGCTAGATTATACAACTACAGGTGAAGATTTTCAGTCCATCAAAGTATTGGGAAAAGTATTGCTAAACGAATATCAAGTTCCATTTGAATTTGCTTCTGTGTTACTTCTAGTTTCTATGATTGGTGCAGTATTAATTTCTAAAAAAGAAGAAAAAATATAACTATGAATGTACTACAAGAAATAGGTATTCAAAATTACATCATTTTAGCTGCATTGCTATTTTGTATTGGAGCCTTTGGTTTATTATATAGACGTAATGCTATTATTATGTTCATGTCTATTGAAATTATGTTGAATGCAGTAAACTTACTACTTGTTGCTTTTTCGGTTTACCATCAAGATCCAAGTGGTCAAGTATTTGTGTTTTTTACAATGGCTGTTGCTGCAGCAGAAGTAGCTGTAGGACTAGCAATTCTAGTTTCTATTTTTAGAAATATTGGAAATATTGACATTGATAATTTAAAAAATTTAAAAGGATAATCAGCTAATGGAGACAACTATTTTACTTTTATTATTTGCGCCTTTAGTTGGTTTTTTAATCAACGTTTTCTTCGGAAAAATGCTAGGTAAAACCCTATCAGGAAGTATTGGAACAGTAGCTGTAGTACTATCATTTTTATGTACGCTTTGTTTGTTTTCTCAAATCAATGCTGGTGAAACAATTCCAAAATTTCATTTAGCAGATTGGTTTACATTAGGAAAAATTAAAGTTAATTTCGACTTTTTATTTGATCAATTATCTGTTTTATGGTTATTATTTGTAACAGGAATTGGATCATTAATACACCTATACTCTATCAGCTACATGCATGAAGACGAAAACATGCATAAGTTCTTTTCTTATTTGAACTTATTCGTTTTCTTTATGATTGTATTAGTAGCGGGAAGCAACTTATTAATCATGTTTATTGGTTGGGAAGGCGTTGGTTTATGCTCTTATTTATTGATTGGATTTTGGTATAAAAACCAAGACTATAATGATGCGGCAAAAAAAGCATTCATTATGAACCGTATAGGAGATTTAGGATTCTTAATTGGAATTTTTGTATTAGGTTTCTATTTAAATACATTAGATTTTATGGAAATCAAAGCCGCTTTAGGTACTAATGTAATTACTCCTGCTCTATTGTCAGTTGCAGCGCTTTGTTTATTCATTGGTGCAACAGGAAAATCGGCTCAATTGCCTTTATACACTTGGTTACCAGACGCAATGGCTGGACCAACACCTGTATCGGCATTAATTCACGCAGCTACAATGGTAACAGCGGGTATTTTTATGATTACCAGAATGAACTTCTTGTTTGAATTAACACCAGATGTAAAATCAGTAATTGCTATCGTTGGTGCAATAACAGCTATAGTTGCCGCTGCCATTGGTTTGGTTCAAAATGATATTAAAAAAGTATTGGCTTATTCAACAGTATCACAATTAGGCTTACTGTTTTTAGCCTTAGGTTTAGGTGCTTATGAAGTAGCTGTATTCCATGTAATTACACATGCGTTCTTTAAAGCATGTTTATTCTTAGGTTCAGGTTCTGTTATTCACGCATTACATGGTGAACAAGATATGAGAAACATGGGCGGATTAAGAAAAGCTATGCCAATTACGTATGCTACTATGTTAGTATCAACATTAGCCATTGCAGGGATATTTCCTTTTGCAGGTTTCTGGTCAAAAGATGAAATTTTAATGGCCGCATTTCACCAAAACACCATTTTATGGATTGTAGGCTCTATAACTTCTATCATGACGGCATTTTATATGTTCCGCTTATTATTTTTAACTTTCTTTGGTGAATTTAGAGGTACGGAAGAACAAAAAAAGCATTTACATGAAAGTCCGGCATTACTAACAATTCCTTTAATTGTGTTAGGTGTTTTAGCCACACTAGGTGGTGCTATTAATTTACCAGGAAGCAACTGGTTAAGTCATTATTTAGCTCCCTTATTCAAAGCACATGAAGCGCATCCTTTAGACAGTACGGCTTACTTATTAATGGGTATAGCAACAGCGGGTGCTTTAATCGGTATTGGGATTGCTTATAGTATGTACATCACTAAAAAACAAGTTCCTGAAGCAGATGAAAAAGCACAAGGTTTACCTAAAATTTTAGCAAATAAATTCTATTTAGATGAATTATACATGGCTATTGTTGTACAACCAATTTATGCCTTATCTGCATTTTGTAAAAAATATGTAGAGCGTTTTGTTTCTAAGCTAGTATTTGGAACAGCAAATATTGCTTATGGCTTATCGCTGCAAGGGAAAAGAATTCAAAATGGGAATATTGGCGTGTATTTGTTCGCTTTTATTCTAGGAATTTGTGGATTTTTATTTTATTTATTTTTAAATCGTCAATAAAAAGTAATGAATATAAGTATTGTATTAATGGTTTTACTAGTAGGTGCTATTTTCACTTACTTTTCAGGAAACAAATGGGCTTCAAAAGTAGCACTTGCTTTTAGTCTAGGTGCTTTTGCCTTGACAATTTTAGCTTTAACTAATTTTTTAGCAGGTGAAAACTTAAATGTAGACTTGCCGTGGTTAAGTATGCCAGAAGTTACTTTTGCCTTGCATGTTGATGGATTGGCGTTAGCCATGCTTTTATTAACAACAGGTTTATTACCTCTAATTATTGGAGCAGGTTTTATCACAAAATTTGAAAACGAAAAATCAATCTATGCATTAATTTTGGTAATGGGCACAGCCATGGCTGGTACTTTTTTAGCCGCAGATGGATTAGTGTATTATATTTTCTGGGAAATTGCTTTAATTCCAATTTATTTTATTGCCTTAAGATGGGGTAATGGAGACGTGGAAGAACGCAGAAAAGCGATTCTAAAATTTTTCATCTATACGTTTGCTGGCTCATTGTTTATGTTAGTAGCATTTATCTATATGTATAGTAAATGTGGAAGTTTTGCAATTGATAAATTATATGCCTTATCGCTAACAGCTACTGAAAAAACATATATTTTCTTAGCTTTCTTTTTGGCTTATGCCATTAAAATTCCTATTATACCTTTCCACACATGGCAAGCAAACACGTATAGCAAAGCGCCAGCAATTGGCACCATGCTATTGTCGGGTATTATGCTTAAAATGGGATTATATAGTGTATTAAGATGGCAATTGCCATTATCTGATGGGGCTGCAAAGGCACACGTGCCCATTATTGTTTCTATATGTATTGCTGGCATAATTTATGGCGCTATCCTAACATTAAAACAAAAAAACAGCAAGAAATTCTTAGCTTATTCATCATTATCACACGTAGGATTAATTGCTGCTGGATTATATTCATTAACCTATGAAGGGTTCCAAGGGGCAGTATTGCAAATGCTTTCACACGGATTAATAATTGTGGCCTTATTCTATAGTGTAGAAATTATTTATTCCCGATACCAAACGTATTTTATAACTGAAATGGGAGGCATTCGAACTCAAGCAACCAAATTTGCTTCATTATTCTTGATTGTTGTATTAGCCTCTGTTGCTTTGCCTACAACCTTTAACTTTATTGGAGAATTTAATTTACTTTATAGTTTATTTAAAGTAAACGTTTGGTATGCAGTTGTAGCGGGTACTACTATCATTTTAGGTGCTTTTTATATGTTGCGCATGTTCCAAAAAAGTATGCTGGGCGAAAGCACAAAAACATTTAAAGAAATTACTTTTTCAGAAAGTTTAGTTTTATTAATTATTGTTGGTACGACCATTTTCTTTGGTCTATTTCCACAGCCTATAATTGATTTAATTAAACCAAGTTTACTAAATATATTAAACCAAATTAACTAAGAATCACTAGAAATGAGTACATTAATAGCTATAGTAGGAATCGGGATACTTTGTTTATTATTAGAAATAATTAACTTAAGAAAA
>NZ_CALFIG010000049.1 GCF_937876455.1 uncultured Flavobacterium sp. | reverse complement strand
CACTCCGCTTTCGCCTCCACCTAAAACTACTAATCTCATATTATCTTAGTTTTAAGGATACCAATGAAAAAATGGCTAATAAAATGGCTACAATCCAAAATCTAGTAACAATTTTACTTTCATGATAGCCTTTCTTTTGATAATGATGGTGCAAAGGCGACATTAAAAAAATGCGTTTCCCTTCACCATATTTTTTCTTTGTGTATTTAAAATAACTAACCTGCAACATAACGGATAAATTTTCTGCTAAGAAAATACCACACAATACAGGAATCATTAATTCTTTTCTTACTGCTATAGCAATAACTGCTATGATTCCACCTATAGTTAAACTCCCTGTGTCGCCCATAAAAACTGTTGCTGGATAGGTATTGTACCATAAAAATCCAATCAACGATCCTACAAAAGCAGCAATATAAATGGTCATTTCTCCTGAATTAGGTATATACATAATATTCAGGTATTCTGAAAAAATGATATTTCCTGAAATAAAGGCGAAAATACCTAATGCAAGTACAGAGATGGCCGATGTTCCTGCTGCTAGTCCATCAATACCATCTGTTAAATTGGCACCATTTGAAACCGCTGTAATTATAAAAATTACTACTGGTATAAAGATTAACCAAGCATAATTTTCATAGCCATCTCCCATAAACGAAAGTACTTCTGCATAATCAAACGTATTATCTTTTAAAAATGGAATGGTAGTTTCTGTAGACTTTACTTCAGGTGAAGTTGTTTTGATAACGCTGTGTATGCCTTGTTTTTCAATAGAAAGCTCTTTTTTTATTGTTACAGCAGGATGAAAATACAATACCGTTCCCACAATAATGCCTAATCCAACTTGACCTATTACTTTAAAAATACCTTTTAGTCCTTCTTTATCTTTTTTAAAGACTTTAATATAGTCGTCTAAAAAGCCTATTAAGCCCATCCAAATTGTGGTAATTAACAATAATATGATGTATATATTATCAAGTTTTGCCAAAAGCAATACAGGAATTAATGTAGATAGAATAATAATAATTCCGCCCATTGTTGGTGTGCCTGCTTTTTGAGTTTGTCCTTCCAATCCTAATTCACGAACTGTTTCTCCAACTTGTTGTTTTCTTAAAAAATTGATAATTTTTTTACCGTATATAGTAGAAATCAACAAGGATAAAATAATGGCCAAACCTGAACGAAAAGTGATATACTGAAACACTCCTGCGCCGGGAAAATCAAATGCTTTATCTAAATATTTAAAAAAGTAGTATAACATATTTTCGTTTTTTAGTAATTATTTTCCTAATTGTTGTATGAGCTCTTTGGCAATTTTTAAATCATCAAAATCCTGACGCTCTCCATTAATTTCTTGATACGTTTCATGACCTTTACCTGCAATTAAAATGATATCGCCTGGTTTTGCTAGTTGACAAGCGGTTTTAATAGCTTGCTTTCTATCTAAAATAGATACTGTTTTTTTAAAATTTTGTCCTTCTACACCTGCCTCCATTTCATCAATAATAGTTTGCGGATTTTCAGTTCTAGGGTTATCCGATGTAAATATGGCTGTATTACTTAATGATGAAGCTATGTTTGCCATAATTGGTCTTTTCGTTTTATCCCTGTCTCCGCCACAGCCCACAACTGTAATAAGTTGCTCATTTTTAGTACGAATATCTTCTATTGTTTTTAATACATTTTCCAATGCATCTGGCGTATGCGCATAATCAATAATCGTAGTGATTTTTGTATCAGAAATAAAATATTGAAATCTCCCAGAAACGCTTTCTAATTCTGAAAGTAAACGTAAAGCTTCTACATTTTCCAAGCCTAATTCAAGCGCCACGCCATATATTGCCAAAACGTTATATGCATTAAATGAGCCAATTAATTTTACCCAAACCTCATCATTATTAATTTTCATTAACAATCCTGATAATTGATTTTCTAATATTTGGGCTCTAAAATCAGCATAGCTTTTTAAAGCATACGTTTTTTTTCGAGCATGTGTATTTTGAAGCATTATTGCGCCATTTTTATCATCTGCATTTGTTAATGCAAATGCTGTTTTAGGCAAATGATCAAAAAATTCTTTTTTAACATCTCTATATTCTGCAAATGTTTTGTGGTAATCTAAATGATCATGAGAAAGATTAGTAAATACACCGCCTTCAAAATGCAAAGCTTCTGTTCGTTTTTGATGAATACCATGAGAACTTACTTCCATAAAGCAAAATTCACAACCTGCTTCAACCATTTCATTTAAATAATGATTGATAGTTAACGAATCTGGAGTAGTATGTGTAGCGCCATAAATTGTTTCATCAACTACAATTTTAACTGTAGATAGCAATCCTACCTTATACCCTGCTCTTTTAAATAATTGATACAGCAAAGATGCAATTGTCGTTTTTCCGTTTGTACCTGTAACGCCTACTAATTTTAATTTTGAAGAAGGATTATCATAGTAATTAGCGGCTAAATGTGCTAATGCAGCATTTGAACTGATAACTTTAACATAAGTAACGCCTTCTGTAAAGACCGCTGGAAACGTTTCACAGATTATTAATTTGGCACCTAATGAAATTGCTTTTTCAATAAATAAATGTCCGTCTGATAGTACTCCTTTTATAGCTACAAAGACATCATTTAATTCTATCTTTCTAGAATCAAATTCAATCTTATTTATAGTAATGCTTGTTGAACCATGCACGGCTTCAATAGGCACTTTATATAATATGTCTTTAGCTATTTTCATTTATGACAATTCTAATGTAATTACTTGGTTTTTCTTAAAACTAGTCCCTGGCGCTATAGATTGTGATTTTACTTTCCCTATACCTGTTACTTTTACTTTCAACCCTAAATTTTCTAAAATTGAGATTGCATCCATCCCCGGCATTCCTTTTACATCAGGAATTTGAGTGGCATTTCCTTGCGATTTAGAATAATAGGTAGCGTAGTCAACCTCTTGCTTTTTATTTTTTACCTTAACAGATTCAAACTTATTCGTAGATGGCACGTCTGTAAATATTTTTTGCGCAATTCTTTTAAAAACAGGACCCGCAACATCTGCCCCATAATACCCTACTGTTTTATCTGGTTTATGTACTACAACAATACACGAATATTTTGGATGGTCTGCAGGAAAATAACCTACAAACGAAGAGGCATAATACATATCAGGTGTATTATAATTAACCTGCGCTGTACCTGTTTTACCCGCCATTGAAAAATCGGCTGAATAAAGACCTTTTCCTGTTCCTTTCTTGACTACATTTTCAAGGACTTTTTTAATTTTTGCCAAGGTTTCGTCTGAACATATTTTAGGATTAATAACTTCTGGCTCATATTTTTTAATGGTATTATTCCATTCTTTTACTTCTTTTACAAAAAATGGTTTCATCATTTTACCATTATTTGCAATAGCATTATACAAGGACAAGGTTTGCAAAGGTGTCATAGAAACGCCATAACCAAAAGCCATCCATGGCAACGTTGTCCCCGACCAAAACTTTGAACCAGGCTGGTGAATTACAGGCTGACCTTCACCTTTAATTTGAAGCCCCATTTTCTTATTCAACCCATAACTATTAATTCTATTAATAAATTGCCAAGGATTGTCTTTATAAGCTTTGTAAGTAGCTTGAACAAGTACTGTATTTGAAGATACTTCAAAACCTCTTGCTAAAGATATACTCCCATATCCATGTTTATTAGAATCTTTAACGGGTTTATTGTGTATATAAATTACCCCTCCGTTTGAATTATAGACTGAGCTTGTATCTGCTTTTTTATCATCTAACAAAGCAATTAAGTCCATTAATTTAAATGTTGATCCTGGCTCATGAGACTCTTTAATAGCATAGTTATCAATCTCCGAATACGTCCCATCTTTTTTTCTACCTAAATTAGCTATTGCTCTAATTTCTCCAGTTTGAGTTTCCATAACCACAACACAACCATGATCTGCTTTGTATTGTTCTAATTGCTTTAATAAAGCATGGTGTGCTATATCTTGAATATACACATCAATTGTAGAAACAACATCATAACCATCTAATGGTTCTAATTCATTAGCATCATGGATAGGTTTCCACTGATTTTTTGCTATTTTTTGCATCAATCTATGGCCACTTTTCCCATTTAAATACTTACGAAATGCATACTCTAGCCCTTTTCCTTGATTTCCATCTTTTTCATAACCAATGGTGCGATTTGCAATTTGCCCAACTGGATATTTTCTAACTGTTTTTTGTTCGGTAATAACACCGCCCTTATAAGGTCCTAGTTTAAAAAGCGGGAACTTTTTAACTGCCATGTATTGCGTAAAACTTAATTTTTTACCAATTAGAAAATACCTATTTTCTGTTACTCTGGCTTTTCTTAATTCACTTTGATAATAGCCTGCAGGTTTTTTAAAAAATTTAGACAATTCTGTAGATAAGGGCACTAAGAACTTCTCAAAATTTTCATCAGAAGGAGAAATAGCATCAAAATAAATAGCATATTCAGGAATCGATGTAGCCAATAAACTTCCATCAACAGAATAAATATTTCCTTTATTTGCTGGAATTTCAAAATTATGAACAGAACGTTCCTTGGCTAATTCTCTATAATACTGACCGTTAACCCATTGGATATTAAAAAGCTTCACAGAAACGGCAATAGACATAATTATTAATATTGCTGCAACTGTAAATAATCTATAAGAAGTTGTATTTTCTTTCTTTACTCCCATATTTTTAGCTTTTCAAAAAAACTTTTTTCTTTTGGTCTAAGAATCACTATCTTTTTTGGAGGAACCGATGAAGGAACAATTCCTCTTGGCTCCATTTTCTTCGCTACAGAAGATTCCATTTTTAATTTCATTAATTCTGATCGTGTATCAACAAATTTTGAACGCAATTCTTTAACTTCATTATTTAATTTAGAAATTCTAAAGTTTTTTTCGTCATAATTATGATTAAACGCAATCATCAACATAGCTAATACAAACAAAAACAAGATGAATTTCCATGTTTTTAATGCATCATCCTCAATTAAGAATTTTGCCTTTAATAAACTGTATATGTTATTTTCTGTTTTCAATTTATATTACTTATTATCTTTTTTCTGCTACTCGAAGCTTAGCGCTTCTAGCCCTATTATTTCTTTCAATTTCTTCTGCGGTGGGTACAATTAATTTTTCGATAGTTTTAAATGGTACTTCGTAATTTCCAAAAAAATCACGTTCTGGTTCTCCTTCAAACAACCCATTTCTCATAAACCTTTTCACCAATCTATCTTCTAACGAATGATACGAAATAAGACTTAAACGGCCACCTGACACTAATAAATCTTCCGTTTGTTCTAAAAATTCTTTTAGCACTTCTATTTCTTGATTCACTTCAATTCGAATGGCTTGATAGATTTGCGCTAAAATTTTATTACTCTTATGAGCAGGTAAAAACTTAGCCAAAACTTGTTTTAATTGCTCTGTATTTTTAATTGGTTTTTCTTTTCGAGAATTGACAATTACATTTGCCATGGCGCCTCCATTTTTCAATTCTCCAAATTCCACAAACACCCTTTTTAATTCTTTCTCCTCATATTCATTTACTACTTCATAGGCTGACAAGGTGTCTTTTTGATTCATACGCATGTCTAAAGTAGCATCAAAACGGGTAGAAAAACCTCTTTCTGCTTCATCAAATTGATGTGATGAAACCCCAAAATCTCCTAAAATTCCATCTACTTTTTTTACATTATGAAAACGTAAAAATCTTTTTATAAATCGAAAATTTTCGTTAATCAAAACAAATCGCTTATCATCAATCACGTTTCTCAAAGCATCTTCATCTTGATCAAAAGCATACAGCTTTCCGTGCTCACCCAAACGATTTAACATTTCCCTAGAATGACCACCACCTCCAAAAGTAACATCTACATAAATTCCATCAGGTTTAATGTTTAGCCCATCAACCGTTTCTTTTAACAATACTGGATTATGATATTCCATCCACCTCATCATTTTGATTACCCATTACCGCTTCAGCCAAATCAGCGAAATCAACCATAGCCCTTTCAACTGCATTTTCATATAAGTTTTTATCCCAAATTTCAATAATATTTACTGCAGATGACAAGACAATATCTTTTTCAATTCTTGAAAATTGAACCAAATCTTTAGGAATCAATAAACGTCCTGTAGCATCAATTTCTACCATTTTAACCCCTGCAGTAAAAGCTCTAATGAAATCATTATTTTTTTTTACAAAACGATTTAACTTATTAATCTTAGCCATCACCTTATTCCATTCTGCAACGGGATACAATTCCAAACAAGGTTGAAAAACAGAACGCTTCAATACAAAACCAGCCTCTAAATCACCCAACTGCTTTTTAAGCGACGTAGGTATCATAAGCCTGCCTTTGCTATCGACTTTACATTCGTATGTTCCTAAAAATGAATTCATCTCGTACATCTTTATTAGATAGTGAGACAAAATTAAAAATTATTTACCACTTTTTACCACAAAATACCACTTTGTTAATAAGTTTTACCACTTTGTTAATACTTAAAAATTATTTTTTTGAAAAACCCCGTGGAAATCAGTGTCGCTCCTCGTAATATCACTGCTGTGTCTGTATCGCAAAAAATTCATCCGGTAGACAAAGCACGTAAAGCAGCGTTGTTGAGCCATTTAATTCGGCGCGATAGTTGGGATCAGGCTTTGGTTTTTTCCAAAACTAAGCATGGTGCTAACAAATTGGTTAAACTCCTAGCAATAGATGGTATTGATGCTATTGCTATCCACGGCAATAAAAGTCAGTCACAGAGAACGAAAGCATTAGCAGATTTTAAAGCAGGAAAGGTTCGAATTTTAGTGGCCACTGATATTGCTGCGCGGGGCATCGATATTGATCAGCTACCGATCGTCGTGAATTTTGATTTGCCGAATGTTGCAGAGGATTATGTTCACCGTATAGGACGCACTGGTCGAGCAGGCTCTGTGGGGCGGGCTATTTCTTTAGTCAGCGCGGATGAAGTTAGATTGTTGCAAGATATTGAAAAATTGATTAAGCAACGTCTTGAGCGGCAAGAAGTAGATGATTTTTCACCCAATCATAACTTGCCTACAACAGTCCATATACCCTCTTCTAATCAGGCAAGAAAACCCTTTTCAGCTAATGCTCGAGGACGTAGTAACTCGAATCGTGCTAATAAATTTCACACACAAAAAAATCGGTAACTTCCCAGGTACGTCATGTATGGACCCCGCCCTGGTTGTCAAGGGTTGAGTTAACATTTAACCTGAAAAAAGCAGTTGAATCTACTGCGAGCGGCTACTGCACTGAATCTTAAC
>NZ_CALFIG010000048.1 GCF_937876455.1 uncultured Flavobacterium sp. | reverse complement strand
AAAAAACAGCCTTTACACCTTTGTTTATACCTTCTTTTTTTAGTCTTTTGCGCATGTTTTTGGCAAGTGGACAAACATCTGTTTTACTGATATCTCTTACGGTTACTTTTTTTGAATCGTATTTTCCACCCGCTCCCATGTTGCTAATTACTTTGATGCGTTTTCGTTTTGCTGCTAAAATTAAGTTGATTTTTGGAGTTAAACTATCAATGCAATCCAGTACATAATCATAGTTTGGTGTAACAATTTCAAACGCACGTTCTGGAGATAAAAATTCTTCAATACGTGTTAAATTCAATTCAGGATTAATGTCTAATAATCGGTCACCTACAATTTTAACTTTTGGCATGCCTACAGTGCTGTGTAAGGCGGGTAACTGTCTGTTTATGTTAGTGATGTCAACAGTATCGCCATCTACAATGGTCATGTTTCCTACGCCTGCACGAGCTAAAAATTCCGCCGCAAAAGAACCCACGCCCCCTAATCCTACAACAAGTACATTTGCGTTGTGTAATTTGTTTATGCCTTCTTCTTTAAATAATAATACTGCTCTTTCTTGCCACTTTGCCATATTTTATTTTGCTATATTAAAAACGGTTTGAAAATTGTTCCAAATAATTGCTTTTAAATGTTCTACACTGATTTTTTTACAATTTGCTGCAAAAATATAAACTTCTTCAATATTTTCAGTACTAGAATCTGTTTCTAAGAAAATTTTTTCTGTAGGAATTGATGCAAAAACGTTTGCCACTTCTGGATTATGCATTAAATGTTTGCCAAAAGAGAGGTAGCAACCTTGTTTAAGTAATTGCGTTGCCACTTGACTATTTTTAGAAAAACCATGAAGGATAAACGGATTGGTTAGGCCTATTTTTTTCTTGCTAGCGATGAGTTCGTCATAAGCACTTACACAATGAATAATTACAGGTTTTGTTGTTTGTTTAACAAGTTCGAGCTGGGCTTCAAAAATACGAATTTGCGTTGCTAAGTCAGTTTTTATTTTTTTATCTAAACCACACTCTCCTAATGCAATACAGTTTTTATCTAAAAGTTTTTGTTTAATGTGTGTTAAATCACTTTCAATTCGTTTTTCATCAATGTACCATGGATGAATTCCAATAGAATAAGTAGCATTGTTTGGTTTAAAATCATGAGGATATTGGTTGCAAATTGCCCACACCGAATCAGGATGTTCAAAAGTATGTGTGTGTAGATTGATAAAGTACATTTTGCAACAAAATTTATACAAAGATATAATTTATATTTCTTTCTTATCTTCTTCATCCTTTTTGTAAATTTGCATCACTTTAGTTTATATGATACAAAAAGCTTTTCAGCAATACCTAAACAATTTTAGAGGATTTTCAAGAGAAATCTGGATACTCACGTTAATTACTTTTATTAATCGTGCAGGAACAATGGTATTGCCGTTTTTGTCTAAATACTTGCACGAAGATTTACATTTTACGTATGCGCAAGTAGGAACAGTTATGGTATTTTTTGGTGCGGGTTCCATGATTGGTTCGTGGTTAGGAGGCAAATTGTCTGATACCCTTGGGTTTTATAAAATCATGGTTTTTAGTTTAATGGTTAGTGGTTTATTGTTTTTTGTTTTACAATACATCAAGACATTTGAATGGTTGTGCATTAGTATATTTCTATTAATGATTATTGCCGATATGTTTCGACCAGCTATGTTTGTGTCTTTAGGCGCTTATGCAAAGCCAGAAAATAGGACGCGTGCACTTACATTAGTAAGATTAGCTATTAATCTTGGATTTGCTGCGGGTCCCGCGTTGGGCGGATTAATAATTATGGGTATTGGGTATCAAGGCCTTTTTTGGGTAGACGGAATAACATGTATTATTGCTATTTTAATTTTTTGGTTTACCGTAAAAGAAAAGAAAAAATCTACGTATTTAGACAAACAACATCCAGGAGAAGTTTTGATAGAATCCGTATTTAAAGATAAGATATATTGGATATTTTTAACCTCTACATTAATTGTAGGTATTATGTTTTTCCAGTTGTTTACTACCGTTCCCATTTACCATAGAGAGCAGTTTCAATTGACAGAATTTCAAACAGGCTTGTTATTAACTTTAAATGGTGTATTGGTTTTCTTTATTGAAATGCCATTAGTGAGTTATATAGAAAAACATCAATTTAACAAATTGAAAGTCATCATATGGGGATGCTTTTTAATGACTATTAGTTTGTTTTTAATGTTAGTCAATACTTGGGCAGGCATATTAATTATTATGATGTTATTTATGACGGTAGCCGAAATGTTTTCGTTTCCGTTTTCTAATAGTTTTGCCATGAGCAGAGCACCAAAACACCAACAAGGTCGTTATATGGCTATTTTTACAATGAGTTACAGCCTTGCCCATATTTTAAGTTCAAAAATAGGGTTTACCCTTATTGAACGCTTTGGTTATCAAGCCAATTGGTTGTTTATGGGGCTATTAGGCTTAGTAGGTACGCTTTTAGGTATGTGGGCTTTGCGTTTGGTGCAAGTAGAAAAACTTAAGAAATAGTTAATTAACAATTTTTTATATTTTTGGTTTCCCAAAGAATTTTATTTTTGAAATCTAAATAATAATCAAAAAAACAATGAATATGAAAACACTTTTAGTAAAAGCATTTTTAGTATTTGCATTACCCGTATTTGTTTTTGCACAAAAAGATTTATCAAAATTACCCACTCGAAAAAACAATAGCTTTGAATTGCGAATTGATAAAACGATGACCGATGAGCAATTGAAACAAGATGAAACAGACGCCAAGAAGTATGATTTTGACGTAACGTTCTCTGGTGTGAAACGTAATGATAAAAAAGAAATTACAGCTATCAAAATTGCTTACAAAGACCAAGATGGCAATTCGGGAAATTATAATGTTACCGATGAAACACCTATAAAAAATATTGTAATTTCAAAAAAGTATGATGCGAAAGGTAAAGGATTCATCAATATCAACGCTGGCAGTTCAGGCGGATTTAATGATGCTTTTGTATGGAATGGTGATGGAATGGAAAACATGTTTGATAACGATGTTTTTAAAAATTTAATGGATGGCAATAAAATGTTCATGCAAGGCCAATTTAATGGTGCAGATTTTGACGATTTAGAAAAGTTAAAAGGAGATTTTCTAAATGACTCCTTACCGAATAAACGTTTTTCTAAATCATTTATTTTTAAAGATGGTAAAATGTTAAATGAAAATCCTGACATGAAATTAGAAGAGGAGAAGGTGGAAGAAGATGGCACAGTTACCAAAAAATATTCTGACGGAAATGGTAACACGATGATTTTTTCTGAAAAGAATTTTTCTAGTCAAGGCGGTTCAGATGATTTAGAACAATTAAAGAAAGACAGCAAAATTAAAATTGAAAAGCATTTTAAATCAGGCGATGCCTCTAAAGAAGAGTTAGAACGCTTGAAGTCAGAGATTGAACAAACCAAATCGGATTTAGAAAAATTAAAATCAGATTTGCAAAAAGACAAGCAAAAAACAAAAAAATAATCTTACTAAACGGCTGTTTGAAATTGTATTTTAGTTTTTCTGACAGCCTTTCTTTTTTATGTATAAACTACTAGCCCAACTCAATAAATTACTTTTACCAAGTTTTACTAAACAACGTTTAGATTTAGCAAAAGCGCCAAAATGGAAAAAAGCTATTATAGCGTGGCGTTATTATGTTACAATACGGGCAATAGATACTACGCGTAACTAATATTTTTTTAAGAAAACATTTGTGCATAAGCAATTAATTTCTATATTTGCACCCTCAAATAAGGCCTCGTGGCGCAACTGAATAGCGCATCTGATTACGGCTCAGAAGGTTACAGGTTTGAATCCTGTCGAGGTCACAAACTGTTCTTTAGACGTCATATATTATTGGTGTTTAAAGAACTTTTTTTTTAAGTGTGACAAAAGTGTGACAAAAATATATTATGTACTTTTATGAATCAAATTACCATCTAGAGCTATATCAATATTCAAATATTGAAATTGATTCAATTAGTAATTTAATAAATTTTCATAAAGATAAGATAAAATCATCTAATTATTTATCTATCTTAAAAAAAAATATTCAGACCTTTCAATATCAGCATCTTTCTGCTTATCTAATTACAAATCTTCCTTATTTTATTTTGTTGAGTGAACATAAATTTCAGGAAGAAATTTTTTTAAAATCTACAAGTAAAGATACTATTTGTGTTCAAGAAAAAGAAAAATTTTTAAGTTTTATAAATGTAAAGTTACCTTATGAATTTTTTATTAATGAATTAGACGATTTAAAGTTAAATCCGTGTATCGAGAACATAAATATTGATAAGATAAAAGAGGGGGTGTTTTTATACCTCAATCAGTTTGTTTTTATTAACACTTCTATTTATGTTTTAGCTGAAAATAATGGTTCTAGAAATTATATTGACTATTTGTTTTTGAAAGAGCATTTGTTGTTATTCAAAGATGAAAATGAGTTTAATGCTTTGAAAGAGCGAAAAAAAGCAGAAACTCACAATGTTATTAAAAATCTAAAAAAAGAAATTAATGATGTAGATGTCTTATTATGTATAGTTCAGGATATCATTAGCAAGAAAAAAGACTCCTTTTCAAAATTACAACATTCCTTTTTTGAAACTTTTTCAGAAAACATCCATTTTAAAGTTAACACCTCTGAAAACAATAAAAACAAAATATTGTTTTGGTATTATAAATTAGTTATTGTTAACTTGTTCTATCCTAAATATATAGTTGATGAATTAGATGATTTTAGTCTCAAAGAAAAATATAGAGATTTTAAAAAAAAGCTGCAAAAATATACAAAATAGTTTAGAAAAAACGGGGATAATCTAAGTTTTAAAAAAGGATAATCCCCGTTTTGTTTGTTAAAGTTTTAATTATTTAGCAAAAAAAAATAAGATAAAAATTATGATTAAAGAAATGTATTTTAACAGAAAAGAAACTGCTGCTTATTTGAAAATTTCTGTAAGAACAGTTGACCGTTTATTAAGTGACGGTAG
>NZ_CALFIG010000047.1 GCF_937876455.1 uncultured Flavobacterium sp. | reverse complement strand
ACCACCAGATGAGAGAGTTGATAATGATAAATTTGAAGGATAAATGTAATGAATAATACTTCTCAAATATTATCTAAAGGTCAAGTCATAGATGACAAATATACTGTAGCATTCTTTTTAAAAAAAGGAAGCTATGCTGAAACTTATCGTGTAATAGACAAGGAGAAAAAAACAAAACTTTTAAAGCTCTTCTGTTATTCAAAACTAAGTAGAACTCAATTTGATGTAAATGACGATGTACTAGAAATAGAAATATTAAAAACCTTGAACCATCCCAATATCGTGAGACTTAGGGATAGTGGTAATGTTTTGTTAGAGAATCAGAAATATGCTTATGCAATTTTGGACTTTATTAGTGGTGAAACTCTCGCCGAAAGAATGAAAAGAGACCAAAACTTCTCACAAGAAGATGCTAAAGACATCGTTTTAGGAGTATTAAATGGCGTTAATTACTTGCATAATCAAACAAATCCATTAGTTCATAATGACATCACAAATTTGAATGTAATGTTGGATTTGTCTAGTCAAATATCTATTCCTAAAATCATTGATTTTGGTTATGCTAGATATTTAAGTCAGTCAAATAAGGACTTTCAAAAAGAAGGACTTAACCCATTTTATTCAGCAAATGAGACTTTTAATAAAGTTTTTTCAGTTCAGAGCGATATTTTTTCTATAGGTGCATTATATTATCATTTATTGGTAGGTTTACCACCTTGGTTTGTGGAAATATCTAAATTCAAATCGGACACAATTAAATTAGAAGATGCCATTTTAAAAGAGCGTGAAAAACCATTGAGAGTTGTAAATTCAGATTCTAAAATTGATTCAAATACTTTTAATATTATTTTAAAAGCATTACAACCCAATGCAGAAAATAGATTTAAAAATATTAAAGAATTTATTCAAGCAATTAACGGTGAATTTGAAGTACAAAATCCTGTTTATGAAAAATCTGAAAATCAAAACCAAACTTTAAAGTCAGTTAAGAAAGGCGAAGGGTTTAGTTCTATAGCAGGAATGCAAGAACTAAAAGAAACAATCAAATTAGATGTGATTGATGCACTGAATGAAAAAGAAAAAATCAGAAAAGACAAATTCAATTAAATTCAAATGTGTTAACTGAGCAAGGCTTTAACCCTACTGCAGTGAATGCGGTAATTAAACAATATATCGATAACTACAAAGGCATTCAAGAAGGCGTTACTGTTCAACAAACAGGCGAAAATGCACAACAATTAGAAACAGTTGCGTTTCTTGGTAAGGCATTGGTAATTGCCTTAATGCTTATTTTATTCACGTTGGTTTTACAATTTAATTCTATTTCAAAATCGGTAATTATTTTAACTGAAATTTTATTTAGTATTATTGGTGTATTACTTGGCTTTGCTTTAACGGGAATGAAAGTGTCTGGTGTTATGACTGGTTTGGGTATTGTTGGATTAGCGGGTATTGTGGTTAAAAATGGTATCCTTGTTATTGAATTTGCTGATGAATTAAGGGCAAGAGGCTTGAAAACAAGAGAAGCTGTTATTCAAGCAGGTAAAACAAGAATTATTCCTGTTATGTTAACTGCGCTTGCTGCAATACTTGGTTTTATTCCTATCGCAGTTGGTTTCAATATTAATTTTGTAACCATGTTTAGCGAGTTGAACCCACATATCTTTTTTGGAGGAGATAATGTTTCCTTCTGGAAGCCTTTAAGTTGGACACTGATTTTTGGTTTAACATTTGCTTTCTTTATGACTTTGTTTATTGTTCCAGCAATGTATTTAATTGCTGAGCGCTTGAAGCGTCCAATGCGTCGTCATTTTGGAGGCAAGTGGATTAGCCTATTAGGTATACCTCCTTTAACTTTCATTTTTATTCCATTAATTTTTGTGACAATGTGGATACATAGAAAAAATGTTAAAAGACGTATTGCGAATAGAAATGCAAACGGTGATGATATTATTAATCATTCCTGGTATTAGTATTTGAGAAAATTTTCTAGAAAAAATCCTAAACCCTCCGATTTTATCGGAGGTTTTTTTTATGTAGTATTGAATTAATTATTTTGTTAGCTTTGAATTCATAAATTTTATTACCATGAGTGCACATACAATAGACTATCAAATATTTGGAGAAGAAATGCAATACGTTTCAGTGGAACTAGACCCTGAAGAAACCGCCATTGCTGAACCTGGTGCTTTTATGATGATGGAAGAAGGCATACAAATGGAAACTATTTTTGGTGATGGTAGTCAACAAAACAGTAGTATTTTAAGCAAACTTTTTAACGCTGGAAAAAGAGCTTTAGTGGGTGAGAGTTTGTTTATGACGGCGTATACCAACATGGGAAATGGAAAAAAGAAAGTAAGCTTTGCTTCTCCCTACCCTGGTAAAATTATTCCTATGTATTTACCAAGCCTTGGCCATAAAGTAATTTGTCAAAAAGATGCTTTTTTGTGTGCAGCGAAAGGCGTTAATATAGGTATTGAATTTCAACGTAAGCTAGGCACTGGTCTTTTTGGTGGCGAGGGTTTTATTATGGAAAAATTAGAAGGAGATGGCATGGCGTTTTTACACGCTTGTGGCCATGTAGTTGAAAAAGATTTAATGCCTGGTGAAGTACTTAAAGTGGATACCGGTTGTATTGTTGGTTTTACGTCTACTGTTAATTACGATATACAATTTGTAGGTGGTATTAAAAATACCTTATTCGGTGGCGAAGGTTTATTCTTTGCTACATTAACGGGGCCAGGTAAAGTTTGGATTCAAACAAGAAATCCCAAGTCGTTTGGTCAATGGATTCGCAAATTTGTCCCCGCTGGTGGTGGCGGAATACTTTCGCTGATTGGTTAGCAAAATGGACCCCATAAAATATAAGGCACGATACTATCCAGGTGGAAGCGGACAAGCATTGTCGG
>NZ_CALFIG010000046.1 GCF_937876455.1 uncultured Flavobacterium sp. | reverse complement strand
AAGTTATTCAACAATAGTTTTTCAAATGCCCAAACAGGCACAAAGCCTTACCGTTAGCCGCAATACGCAGACACCCTGCTAACGGCAATAAAAAGTGACGGTTGTTTAACTTGATTAACTACCGACAAAAAGTAGAAGGTAAATATCTATAAAAGCTGGGCAGACGGGCGGTTGCCATACTATGTACATTACCGAGCAGCGGAATAACGTACCCATCTGTTTGCTGCCATTCCCAACTTTTATAAACACTTAACCATCATTTAAAATACTTGAATAATATCTTTCCCTGCCTTCATCAAATGGCAATTCAGTATAATTAAGTTTAATTATTTCATTAGCGGCATCGGCAATTAACCCTTTTTCGGTTTTAATATCATCGCAGTTGGTCTTAATGTTAATAACCAATGTTTCTAAAATTTCAATTACTTTATTTGTATTCATTTATCCTGTTTTTTGCAATTTCAAAATACTTTTCATCTTTCTCTATTCCAATGAAATGACGGTTTAATTCTTTACAAGCCACACCAGTTGAACCACTACCCATAGTATTATCTAACACAGTTTCAAATTCATTTGTATAAGTTTTACAAAGGTATTTAAGTAATTCAACAGGCTTTTGGGTTGGGTGTAAATTCTTTGTTCTTGTAGGCTGCTTTGAATAAGTTAAAATGCTTTTAGGGTTTACTTTGGCTGGGTCATAATCTGCTGCATATTTCATTGTCATACCACCAGTATGCTCATACCCAAAATTAGTTTTTTGGTTATTTTTATTCCTAACTGCATTTACTCTTAAATCTTCTTTTTTTCTATCTGTCATTTGCCTATTGTAAGTTGGTTGTTGTTTATAAAAAACAAGTATATTTTCGTGTTGTTTCATTGGCATTTTTTTTACAGTTAAAGCCCCTGTTGGTTGCACTTTATCCCAAACCCACTCATACTTAAACAGCTTTATGTTACTTGCCACTAAAAGGCTTGTAAATGGTTGTGAAGCAAATAAAACTATTGCACCGTTATCTTTTATAACCCTTTCATATTGCTTCCAAAGCGGCTCAAAAGGAATAACACTATCCCATTTACAAGCAGTAGTTCCATAAGGCAAATCACATAAAATCATATCCACACTTTTATCGGCAATCTTATCCATTTCTACAAGACAATCACCCTGATAGAATGTACTGCGGCTAACAAACGGTTTTGCAATAGCAGGGCTGACGGAAGTCGGCTCAACAGTAGTAAATAAATCAACTTGTGTACTCATTTTGAACTTTTAGTTATTAACGCCCTGCCATCGCAAAGCCGCCAACGTTATACGCAAGCACTACATTTCGTTTTCAAATAGAGTTTGCGTTTCAAATTTTTTATTAAAATCTGCCACCCTATTTAAAATAATATCGTAATACTTTTGTTCCTTTTCCATTACTATAAATTGCCTTTTTTCGTGTAAACAAGCAACAGCAGTAGTTCCACTTCCTCCAAAGCAATCTAATACTAAATCACCCTTATTTGAACTTGCTTTAATAATCGTTCTTATCATATCAATAGGTTTTACTGTTGGATGTTCATACAATGTCATTTCCTGCTTATTGTTGTAGTACCAAACATTTGTCAAAAGTTGTTTTTCGTTATTAAATTGACGTTTGTCTTTTGGGTTTCTTGGCACTCTTATATCATCTGAATTAAAAGTAAATACTAAATTTTTATATTCTTTTTTTAATTCAAAATAATCTCTTTGGAAATAGCCTGTTTTTTGAAGTATTTCTTTGTATATTTCTTCTGATGGGAACACCCATTGCATTTCTGAAAAATAATGCTCAATAACACTTCTATCTTTACACCCTTCTTTTTTGTAAAAATCAGAAAACATCAAGTTAAATTCCTTGTTTGTAATTCCACTTTTCTTTTTTTCTGCCCTTAAATATTCTCTAACAGTATTTATTTCAGTTGGTATATTCAAATCCTTTTTAATTCCTTTTACAAAAAATAAGCAATGTTCAGATATGTTTACATAGCTTCTTGTGGAGTTTTGAGCCTTACTACCTTTATCCCATATTATCCAAGAAGTTAAACCAACATCTTTTTTATTCATCATTACTTTTATGTCTGCTATGTATCTGAAATCTCCGAATATATATATACTTCCGTTTTTTCTTGTTATTCTTACAAGTTCATCAACAACATTTTCAAACCAGTTTAAGTATTCGTTAACTGTTCCTAAATTATCCCATTCATCAATGTTTATATTATATGGTGGGTCAATAACAACTAAGTCAACCGTATTACTTTCAATTTTAGGTAATAATTCCAAACAATCGCCTAATAATATTTCTTTTTTGCCTTCGCTCATTTTAATAAAAAATTTGTTTCGTGTTTCAATTTAAGTTTATCGTTTAA
>NZ_CALFIG010000045.1 GCF_937876455.1 uncultured Flavobacterium sp. | reverse complement strand
GCTGGGTCAACGAATTAAAAATAACCAGAAACAAGTGGAGGAATTTTATTTCTGTAAACTATGTATACAAGACATTTATGAAATTAAATGTTTTAAATTAAAATATCACTTTCTAAATCTGATTTTTCTATTTCAATTTGATATCCTAATTTTGAAACGAGTTCAATAACCAACTTTTTATACCAGTTTTCGCTTTTCGGATGGATATAAATTTTTTCAATTAACTGGTCAATATCAACATCTATTTTCACACCATCATTAATGGAAAGCTTACTATCAGATAAATCAGAAATAATGCGTATTTCCCTTTCATACTGAAAACTTTTTCGTTTAAACATAAAAGGGAAGAACATATCGTCAAAAGGGATATACTCTTTTTTGTAATCAATGTATTTTACCGAACCGATATATTGTTTTGATTTTTTTTCTGCTTCTAATGCTTTTTGGAGCCTACCTGTAGTTGATTGTATAGCTAAACCCTCACTGTTTTGAGTAAATATTTGCCACATAGCAAAAGATTCATATTCGTTTATGTGCCAACTACTTACAACTACTTTTTCTCTGTGTGATTTGTAATAGTTAAGAAATTCAGGATTATTTTCAGAAAGTTTTCTGATTTCTTCAAATGTTGGTTCGCTAAATGTGCCTTCATATTGGTCTTCAAACTTATCTGAGCGCGACATGAATAATTTTTTAGAAAGCAATAAATCTAAAAATTTAGACAAATCCAAATACTTCCAAACAATCGTATCTGGATTTTCAGGTAAGCTGATATTTGGATTTGTTACATACATACAAATTATTCAAAAGATTGTAAGTTTACTAAATTGGCATAAGTACCGTTTTTAGCTAATAATTCAGCATGACTACCTTGTTCTACAATTTCGCCTTTTTGCATAACAACAATGATATCTGCTTTTTGAATAGTAGATAGGCGGTGTGCAATAACAATTGATGTACGGTTTTGCATCATTTTTTCTAAAGCATCTTGAACCAATTTTTCACTTTCTGTATCTAAAGCCGAAGTCGCTTCATCTAAAATCATAATTGGCGGATTTTTTAGTACTGCACGCGCAATGGAAAGCCTTTGTTTTTGTCCTCCTGATAGTTTTCCTCCCGCATCACCTATGTGTGTTTCAATGCCTAATGGAAGGTCTTTTACAAACTCATAAGCATTAGCAATCTTGAGTGCTTCTATGATTTCTGCATCGGTTGCAGCAGGGTTTCCAATTAATAAGTTATTTTTTATACTGTCATTAAATAAAATGGAATCCTGAGTAACTAACCCAATTAAATCTCTTAAAGCGTGCATATTCCAATTTTCAATAGCGACATCGTCAATGGTTATACTGCCTTTCTGAACATCATAAAAACGTGTTAGTAAGTTTGCAATTGTACTTTTTCCACTGCCAGATTGTCCTACTAATGCAATTGTTTTTCCTTTAGGGATTTCTATAGAAAAGTTTTTTAGCACATTTTCTTCTTGGTAAGCAAAACTTATATTTTTTATAGAAATAGAATGATCAAATGATGTTTTTACAAATGCTTCGTTTTTGTTTTCAATATGATTTTCTTGTTCTAATAAGGTAAAGACTCTTTCCGCAGCTGCCAAACCACTTTTCACTTGATACGATGCTTTAGAAATAGATTTTGCAGGTGTTAAAATTGTATAAGCTAAGGCTATATAACCAATAAAGGTAGTTGCTTTAAGCGAATGTTCAACCACAACTAATTGTCCACCATACCAAAGTAATGTGCCAATAGTTACAATCCCTAAGAATTCACTTAATGGCGAGGCTAAATTGTTTTTATTAGCTATACTATTACTTAATTTTAATAATCGCTGTATGGAATCATTGAATTTTTTTATAAAAATAGTTTCAGCATTAAATCCTTTTACCACCTTTAGTCCAGTTAAGGTTTCATCTAGAACCGAAATAAAAATGCCGTTTTCTTGTTGCCCTCTA
>NZ_CALFIG010000044.1 GCF_937876455.1 uncultured Flavobacterium sp. | reverse complement strand
ACGTGTGCTCTTCCGATCTGACCGAAAGGTGTAAATTTAGATTTAGAATCGGTTGTTCTTTTAAATTCAAATTCAATACCAGTTAAAGCACATTGTTTATTTTGAATTTCATAAAGGTTTAAAAGATATTCTAAATCAATATCAATTTGAATATTTCTTTTTTTTGCTCTTTCTCTTGCCGATTCCAACAAATCGTAAAGACGACCTCTTAATGAGGTATACCACTCACCTCTCCTCTTTAAAAAATTTTCTTTTGTTTTTTGATACCTTGCGGGGTTGTCTTCCTTTTTATACTTTTCCTTTCCTTTCTTTTTAAAATATTCTCTATTTTCAGAAGAATAAATTTTGTTTCTTTTCTTTTGACATTCTTTACAAGATTTTTGAAACTTTAATTTGTCTTTTGTATCTTTATAAAAGAATTCAGAAGTTAATACTTTGGGTGTTTTACACTTCCAACAAATTCTTGTTTGCTCAATTGATTCCATATGTAAACTATTTAAGGGAGAATGTATTTTCTCATACCCTTAAATAGTTTGTAAAAATACTCAAATCAATGTTAAAGCCAAATCGAGTGCTTTTTGAGAATCTTGTTGTGCTTTGCCATCAATGATTGAGTCAATTTTATCATCGGCATTTTTCCACTTTTTGACATTTTGATAGTAGCCGGTTATGCCATTCAAAAATCCAAATACTGTTCCTTTTGTTGCTTCTGTTTGTTGAGTGTGATGACCCATTGTATAAGCAAACACTTCGTTGATTTTGTTTAAAGAACGGGTACTTAACAGTTCTTTTTCTTCTTCAGTTGCTTCCTCTTTAATTTTAGGAGCAATAATTTGTTTGATTAGGTCTTTTACTTTATCGTCTGTAATAGACTTTTTTGCCATCACATTAAATGCCTCTTCTAATTCTTTAGAGAGCTGGTTGCTAATTCCCATAATGCGATGAGCTTGTTGCAACTTTAATTTTGCATCTTTGGTATGACGAATTGAAACTTTATTGGTCATGTTACCAAGTGCAACATTCAAAGTGTTTGCACAAACGATTCTTGTACTTGAAAATGCTGCTACAATTGAACCTGAACCATCGTGGGTTGATTTGAGAAAAATGTACTTTTCAATCTCATCTTTTCCTACTTTAATGTAGTCAGGCAATTTTGCAGTAATAAAAATAGACTCACCATTGTATAACGCTCCAGCAGTTTCGTAGATTGCTTCTCCTTTACCAACAATAGCATCAAAGAACTCAAACGCTTCAACATTTTGAACAATTTCATATCGTCCACCAACTGTTCCGAAAGGTTGACCAGTATCAGTACGATACGTACCATATTTTCCTGGAATTTGACGAACAGTTCCATCAGGGAGAGTAATCTGTGCGGGAAGTTTTCCAACTTGAAAATCCAAGAGTGCTTCACGAATGCATTCTTCAGAAGTCATTTGTCTTCCAAATACTTGACCTTTTAAATGCCAAGCCGGACCAAATGCATCAACAAATGCGTGTTGTCCTTTCTTTTCGTCATAATAAATTCTGTCAGCCATGTTTCTTTTTATTGGTTTATATTGAAGTTACGAAATGGAGTTTTACTTTGTTACAAAAAAAAGACCTTCCATATTAGAAAGGTCTTTTTAATTTTTTAAATTATTTTACTTTTGGTGCAGTACCTTCAACCGGCTTGTTTTTCTTTAACCACTCAGGAAGTCCATAATACTTCCCACGAGTTGAGTCCGATGCCGAATACTGTGAAAGTTTATTGCGTGTTAAAAGCGATTGTAATAACACAGAGGTTTTCATCTTAAACGCTTTTTCATCATTCACGTCACCCAAATTTTTGTTTTTCAACAAAGCCTCAACGATGTCACGCTGATGGGTGAAACGCTTCTTTCGAGCAATGATATTTTGAATTTCAGCAGACAATTTAATGCCATGCTTGTTTGTTGAACCAACCGGACGACCCGGTTTTAGTTTGCGGGGTGCATTTTTTTTAGCAACTGCCATAATAAGTTTTTTTAGTTTGTTTTATATTTGTAATTTAATTTAACGTTTTTTTATAAAAAAAGTTACATTGTATTATTTTTATTTAAAAACATCTACTTTTTCAAAGCCAATATTCATTACCATATAACCTTGACTTTCTTCTGTATTATAAATAATATCACCCACAGAAGTAGAACGGCACTCTGTTAAATTAGTTATAACATCAGGGTGTTCTGTCCATGTAGATTCTATATTTTGACTTTTTGCATAAGCATCTTCCAAAGAAGAAACGTTCACGGAAGCAACTTTCTTATAACTTTCAGCAGGTAATTTATCTGCAAAGAAGTTTCCTTTAATGGCGTGATAGATGTCGAATTTCATAATATAGTTACGAAATATTGAATAACATTGTTACACGCAAATATATTAATTTATTTTCCAAATACAATGAACTTTATTGTATATCTTTTTTAATTATAAAACTCTTCCAGAAGAGCCTGGTTTTTCCAGATTTTTGCCCAGAAAAAACCCCCTGAAAATTAATTCAGAGGGCTTTTCAAGGTAAGAATGAAGATTATTTTGATGCTTTCATTGCTCTGTTATATTCTTCTTCAGAAATTTCAGTTACATTGTCCACATATTTAATATCGTCAGGGTCAAGTTTTCCTATATCAACAGCATGACCAACAATTTCTTCATTTTGTGCATCATCAGGCAAAAGTCCTGATTTTACTTGCATAAATGTTGAATAGGAATTTACACTATCATTAACGTGGATGTCGTAGTATTTCATTTTATTGATTTTTTATTTGTTCAAGTTCAAATTCTTTTGCATCAGCAATGGCTTTCTTTGCTCCTTCTAAATCCATAGACCATAAACCATCTTTTACCATTCTGCCGGTTCCTAAATCAAAACCCACTTCAATGTAGTTATTTCTTACATCACCTTTAAAAACAAATCCTGTTGGGAGTTCTACTCTCGCACCTAATTTCATCATTTTTAATAATGCAGATGGGGAGAGTTTAGAGTATTTTATTGTTAGGTGCAATGCTACTGCGACCGTAACCAATCCATAAGTTTTTGCTTTCTATCATATCGTTCTACTTTTCCAATTTGAACGTTAAATGCTCCCATTCTTTGATAGCACTCTCCAGAGTAATTAGCGAAAGCAATAAACTTATTATCCTTCACTACATATAAATTTCCACGAAAAGAGTAAACTCCGTTCTTTCTCGTCTTTGCCTTTTCGTGTAATAAATTTGTTTCGTCTATTGTCATTTTCGTTTCATTTACCTCACTGCACCTAACAAATGCTTTAAGCAAGTGGGGCTGACGTTGTATAATCAAGTTCGGTTCTTCTATTTGGCTTTAGTGGTAGGTCGAAGTTTCGTTCTCCGAAATCCCCACCTGCGTAAAGCAAAAACGATAGTTTTTGTGCCATGATGTAGTTACGAATTAAGAAAGATATTTGTTACAGTTTTTTGTTTTTCAAAATTCTTTCAATTAAACCCGCATATTTCATAAGAAGAACTTTAATGAAATATTTGTCATTTTCTTGACGATGAGCAATAACTCCACTAAATTCTTTTAAAACTAACAAATATTGTTCTTTGCTTACTTCAATCTCTTTGTCGTATTCTATTATCATTTTTCGTATGTTCTTGCTTGTTTCACAATAGAATTATTCAAAGCATATAATCTTTTAATCAGTTTATGATTTTTCTTTCTATTGAAAAGGGGTGCATCAGTTCTTCTACCAATAACCCAACCAAAAAATTCATTTACTATATCAAAAACTATTTGAGTTAATCTTATTCTTTTTGGCTTACCTAAAGGAACTAACTTAACTTGTCGAACAATTGGTTTAACATTTGTATTTTTAATGTGTTCATTAAATTTACGACACCCATCAAAAACAATGATTGGAATTTCGGGTAGAACATTCCTTTGCTCACTTTCTGATAGAATACGCATCTCTTCTCGATAATCACGAATTACATTACCTTGTGCATCATAACGAGTTTGAATAGATTCCTCTCTCTCTGCAATAATATCCCTACCTAAATCTTGATTATATCCGTTTCTCATTTTATTTTGAGTTTTGGTTAACTTACAAATGTAAACAAAAATTATAAACAATTCAAACCTACTCCACTTGCACAAGAAATAGGGATTTTTACATCACATTGAACAAAATCTAATTTTTCTATTTCTTCATCTGAAAATGTATTGAGAATAAGATGAATACGTTTTATAACATCTACTTTTTTGCCATAAGCAAATAATAAAAATTTAAAACCCCTTCCTGTTTTACCTTGATTCCACCCAAAACCAAAAGTGAATTGTTTACCTGAACCACCTCCCCATAATACTTTCCCATAGGTATGTAATCCTTCTGAAATTTCTTTTTTGCTAATTTTTTGTTCTGTCTTGCTCATGATAGAGTTACGAAATAAGGGAGAGGTTTGTTACAAATTTAATTTGCTAATCAATTCTTGATGTTGTTTAATTTTTAATTCTTCGATTTGTTTGTAAGACAATGTTAAATATTCTTCTAATGTTACTCGTAGAAAACCTTTTTTAATATCATATTCTAATTGATTTTTTGCAATTTGTAATGCTGTTTCCATTGTCCGAGGATGTAATGCTTGTTGAGTTGGCTTGTAAGTACCGGTAAATCTATCAAAATAAGTAAGATTTTTTTCCCACTCAATTTGATATTCAGCGTTTAATTTAAGCCATAAATCTCTATCTGCTTCAGAATTAAAAAATGTATCAATCTTTTGTTCCATAGAATAGTTACGAAATAAGGGAGAGGTTTGTTACAATCTATCCATTGTATCTAAATAATGAATTGTATCATTAATAGTAATATATTCACGTTCATCCATTTCAGCATCATACCAAACTTTAAACCATCCAAGTTCACCATTGACATCATCGTGTAAACAAACAACATCGCCTCTATGTTCATAGAATAAACTTGACTCATCAATTTTATCTAATTGGTCTATTATTTTTATTTCTTTTGACATGATATAGTTATTGTTTTGCCATAGTCTGAGAATATTCAACTTCGTATATAGTATCTTTATGTTGCATACCGGAAAAACGATTTTGAGCATTGATATTTACAACCTTATGTCCTCCAACCGGCTTCCAACCTTCTGCAATCATTTGGCTGATTTTTTCATTCAATCTGCTTGCAGTATGTGAGGTAATAACTTTTTGTTCCATAAAATAGTTACGAATTAAGTTTAGAAGTTGTTACAGAATTATTGAGTTTAATAAGACATTCGCCCAATTCAACAACTTGTTGTTTTAGCAAAGCATATTCCTCTAATGCCTTTTCGTTTTCTTTATTCAGAAGTTGAATAGTTACATTATCTAAATTTAAACGAATATCACGATTACAAAGTGCTAAAGCCTGCTCTCTAATTTTTTGTGCCATGATTAATTATCTTTAAAATTATGATTGAGT
>NZ_CALFIG010000043.1 GCF_937876455.1 uncultured Flavobacterium sp. | reverse complement strand
CCTAGATAATCCTTAATATTCGTTAATAATTCGGAATTATCTTCACTACTATTTGAGGATACTGATTTTTTAGTATCCTCAATTATTTTATGTACTAAAAACCATCGTAAGGTTAATAAGGTTTCATTTACATACTGCGCAATATTTTCTTCTTTTGGTTTTACAACAATTTGCTTGGTTTCCCATTTGTGTAAAGCATCACGTTCTTCAAGCATTAATATATCGGTAATTTTCTCTGCAATTTCTCCTTGTACTTGTGATAAATATTTTTCTATTTCGAAAAGCTCATTTTGATTATAATACTGAATTAAATCATCATAAATGGTTTTGAAAATAGGATTTGTTAATTCTACTTCATCAATTTGCAAAGACAAATAAATTTTTTCGGAAACCTTACGTGTGTTTATTTCTTTTATTTCTTCCAATTCACCCTTGTCATTTTCTTGCATGAAAGATTCTTCAAAGTCAACTACCTGATTGCCATATAATAACAAAATTTCTATGATTTTTTGTTCTAATTCATATTGAATGTCAATTTTTGAAGGAACTAATTCATCATTATTTTTCAAGACTTCAAATGCTTTTTTTTCTGCAGTAAATTTTTTTGAAGCTTCGGCTAGTTCTTTTTTGCCAATTTGAGCTAGAGTATTGTAAAGTACTTCTTCTGAAATGTCCATTATTCTTGAGCATTCCTGAATGTATATTTCACGCTTTATTCTATCAGCAATTTTAGAGATACTATTGACCATATCCCTAATCATTTCCGCTTTTTTAATAGGATCGTTATTGGCTTCTTTAATTAATAAAGAGGCTTTAAATTGAATAAAATCTTTTGCATTATCTTGAAGATAGGTTTTTAATTCTTCAAAAGAATGTGATTTTGCAAAACTGTCAGGGTCTTCGCCATCAGGAAATGTACACACCTTAACGTTCATACCAGCTTCTAGTATGAGGTCAATACCTCTTAACGAAGCTCGTAATCCAGCTGCATCTCCATCAAATAAAACCGTCATGTTAGAGGTCAGTCTACTTACTAGTCTTATTTGATCTGGGGTTAAGGCAGTTCCTGAAGAAGCTACTACGTTTTCAATGCCACTTTGATTAAACTGAATCACATCGGTATAACCTTCTACTAAATAGCAATTGTCTAGTTTTGCAATGGCTTGTTTAGCATGATAAATACCATATAAAACTTTACTTTTATGGTAAATTTCGCTTTCAGGGGAATTAAGGTATTTGGCTGCTTTTTTATCATTTGTTAATATACGTCCCCCAAATCCAAGCACTCTGCCACTCATGCTTTGTATAGGAAACATTACTCTGCCTTTAAAACGGTCAAAGCTTTTTTCTTCTTCGGGTTTTACAATAGTTAGCCCTGTTTTTTCTAAAAATTCTAGTTGATACCCTTTACCAAGTGCTTCTTTAGTTAAGGCATCCCAAGAGTCAGGCGAATAACCTAATTGAAATTTTTCAATAGTTGCCGTTGTAAAGCCTCGTTCTTTAAAGTAAGAAAGCCCAATAGCTTGTCCTTCGTCTGTTTTAAGTAAGGTTTTGTGAAAATAATTTTGCGCAAATTCAGAAACCAAATACATGCTTTCTTTTTCGTTTGCTTTTTCTTTATCTTCATCTGTTTCTACTGTTTCTACTATTTCAATATTGTATTTGTTAGCTAAATATCGAATGGCTTCAGGGTAAGTAAAATGTTCGTGTTCCATTAAAAAAGTAACTGCATTTCCACCTTTACCAGAAGAAAAATCTTTCCAAATTTGCTTCACCGGCGATACCATAAAAGAAGGAGATTTTTCATTTACAAACGGACTTAGCCCTTTTAAATTAGAGCCGGCGCGTTTCAATTGAACAAAATCGCCAATAACTTCCTCTACACGAGCAAGGTCAAATACTTTTTCTATGGTTTCTTTAGATATCAAATTAACTGTTTAGGAGTGGCAAGTTACAAAGTTTTTGAATATTATACCTACAAGCTTTTAAAAACCTTATAGGAAAACAAAAAAAGTATCCCATTGCTGAAATACTTTTTAATGTACTATAAGCTAACTCAGGTTTAATTCCAATCAAAACGAATACCCATTGAAATATTATTTTGTTTGATTGCATTATCGGCAAAAACAGGATTTAAATCATATTTTACATACAGTGAAGTTTGTTTGTAGCCAATGTAACTACTCACGCCATATACAAAATCATTAACATTAAAATCGCCTTTTGTTTTTTCGGTTACTTCATTTCCGTCAATTTCATAACATATTTTTTGTTTTGTTTTCAAGTTAAATCCAGCAAATCCTCCTATTCCTAAACGAAGTCCTTTGTGCGAATGAAATATTTTTTTGTCATTAACAGTGTTTGTTTTAGAAAAATCAAATTCAAAATGCATAGGAAAAACTAAGTTTACATTTCTTAATTTACTCATTTTTAAATCACTATTGAAGTTTACTAATCCAGTTGACTGACCATTTGTGGCAAAAATTCTGTTTTGCGTTGGGTTTAATTCATTATACATTACAGAAAAACCATATTTAAAATGAGCCAAATTGTTTTGGTTAGATAAACGGGTATTCCATGTATAGCCCCATTCGTAAAAATTTGAACGTAAAAAATAAAAATTAGAATGTGCTAAGTTTCCGTCCGATAAAACGTTGTTTGCTCCAAAAGCAAATACCGTTTGACCAGTTGTACGTTTTTCACTCGTATTAGCGTATTTTTTCCCATTTTTATAGCCTCCTGGAATTGAAATAGAATATTTCCCTTTTAAAGAGTCACCTACTACTTCTTCTACATGTTCATTAACTAATTCTCTTAGCTTAGCTTCTTCAGTGGCTACTTTAGTTTCAATATTTGAAGCGCGTTCTGCAGCGAATTTTGCTTTTATTTCCGCCCCTTTTTCTTTTGTAATTTTACCTTCATTTATTTGCTTGTCAATAGCCTCAATTTCTTCTTTTAAAGCTTTTTTTTCCTCTGTTTTAATAGTTGTAATGTTTTGTGCAATTTCTTTGGCACGTGTTTCAAATGTTTTCGTCTTTTCTTGAGCAACTAATTTTCCAGCTACTGAAATAATTGCAATACTGATGTAAAGAATAATTTTGTTCATTTTGTGTCAATTTAGGTTAATTTTATTCGTAATTTCTATTTGCAAACGCAGATTTTACTTCTTTAAATTTTTGTAATGCTTTTTCTTTAAACGTTTGATTTAATTCATTTTCTACACTAGAAAGCAGTTCGTTAGCATTCACTTTTACAGCAGGTTTGAATGTTTTTGTTGTTGTTGGCATTGCTTTTCTGCCTTCAACTTCAGCTAATAAACGTTCTGGGGTAATGTAGCTATAGCTTTTTTGTTCTGTTGTTGAGATCGAACTAATTTCGTTGGTTTGTTCTAAGTTATTGTTTACCAGTTGAGGTAAATTATTTTTACTTTCAGTCTTATTTTGGCTACTAGTTAAAGAATTATTTATTGTCTCATTTGTTCTAAAAGTAGTCGTTGCCAATTTGGTAGTCGATGTATTTATTTTACTCTCAATTCCATTTTTTTTGGTAAGGTTTTGTTCATTTTTTTGAACAATAGAAGTTTTGCTTTGTTGCTGAAACGGCTTTTCATTTGTATTTTGGTTGTAAAAAAAATACCCTACTGAACTAAAAAGAAGTAAAGAAGCCGCAATAGGTAGCCAATAATTCTTTTTAGTTGTTTTATTATTTTCGCTAACAGCTAACATTGCATCTAATCTATCCCATGAAAATTCAGACGGAGTTATGGTTCTGTTTTGAATGGATTTTTTTAGCTGTTTTTCAAAATTATTTAGTGCCATTTTGTACGTTTTTATAATTTTTCAGTGCTTCTTGAAGCATTTTTCTAGCATGTGCTAATTGTGATTTTGATGTTCCTTCGGCAATTTGAAGCATTTTAGCTATTTCTTGATGTTTTAAACCTTCTATTACATAGAGATTAAAAACCATTTTATACCCGGTGGGTAAATTATCTATCAGCTCTTGTATTATTTCTATTGAAAATACTTCTCCATCATATTCTTCTTCTTCGGTTGTTTTCCAATCTTCTAGTTCTATATGACTAAATGTGTTTTTTTTACTTCTCAAAAAATCAATACACTCATTAATCATAATTCGTTTAATCCAGCCTTCAAAACTGCCTTTATGTTCAAATTTTTTCAAATTTGTAAATACTTTCATAAACGCGGTAAGCATAATATCTTCGGCATGATGAACATCTTTGATATATTGCCTGCAAACGCTTAACATTTTTGAAGCATATTTTGTGTACAATTGATGTTGTGCTTGCCTATTATTAGCTATTGCAAGTGAAATCAGTTGTGCTTCTTCATAATGTAAAGCAATTACTTTCATTTAAAAATTTTACACTTTATTATATAGACGGAAGAAACAAAAAAAGGTTGTATGGGTTTTGTTTTTTTAGTGTCATTGTGTAGTGATATTGTAATGTACTATATTTTTCTTTCAATCACATAATTCACCATCAAAATAAGACTTTCTTTATAAGTGCTTTCAGGGAAGTCTTCTGTGAGTTTTAATGCTTCTTGTTGAAATTGTATCATCTTTTGTTCTGCATAGTGTAGTCCGCCATGTTGTTTTACAAAATCAATAACTTCTTTTACCCTTTTTTTATCTTTATTGTGGTTTTTTATGGAATTAATGAGCCATGATTTTTCTTTTGAGCTACAATTGTTTAAGGTGTATATTAAAGGTAAGGTCATTTTTTGTTCTTTAATATCAATACCGGTAGGTTTGCCAATAGCATCATCAGTGTAATCAAATAAATCGTCTTTAATTTGAAATGCCATACCGATGAGTTCGCCAAATTTTCGCATTTTTTCTATTACTATTTTGTCTTCTGGAGCTACAGCACAAGCACCAAGTGAACAACAAGCAGCTATTAAAGTGGCTGTTTTTTGACGAATAATTTCGTAATAAATGGCTTCAGTAATATCAAGTCTTCGGGCTTTTTCTATTTGGAGTAATTCGCCTTCACTCATTTCCCTTACCGCAACAGAAATGATTTTTAATAAATCAAAATCATTATTATCAATTGAAAGCAATAATCCTTTTGATAGTAGATAATCGCCAACTAATACGGCAATTTTATTTTTCCATAGCGCATTAATAGAAAAAAAGCCTCTTCTTTTGTTGCTATCATCTACTACATCATCATGAACTAATGTTGCAGTATGAATTAACTCAATCACAGAAGCTCCTCTGTACGTTCTGTCGTTAACTGTGCCGCCAGAAACCATTTTTGCAGTTAAAAACACAAACATAGGACGCATTTGCTTCCCTTTTCTATTTACAATATAATGTGTAATTCGATTAAGTAAAGCTACTTTTGAGGACATGGCTAGATGGAATTTTTTTTCAAAAAGTTCCATCTCAAAAGCTATAGGTTCCTTTATTTTTTCTGTGATTTTCATTAGGTCAAATATACTACACATTCAAGGATTAGAAAAATATTTTTTCTACATTAAACCTTTTTCTTATATTTGAATCTAATATTCTGAAAACTAAATTTTTAATTATGAAAAAAATAGCAAAATTTTTAACACCAATTTTTGTTTTGGTAGCTTTTTTTGGATGTGAGAAAGACAATGTAACGTCTACAGATTCATTAACTTCTGACGATGCGCTGGTAAGTGCCAAAATTGACGTGGCTAGTGATGATGTGTCAAACATTGTTGATCAATTATTTGACAATATCGATGGTAGTACAATTGCTTACAGAGGTGTAAACAATGATAATTCTGTATTTTCAAATTGTGCTACAATTACAAGAGTACCCGCTTTTGGAACAGTAATTACACCAGGAACACAAGTTACAAAAACGATTGATTTTGGCACAACAGGTTGTCAATTGAACAATGGTAATATAGTAAAAGGAAAAATTATTATTAGTTTTGTTTTTCAACCAACTGCAGTGTCACATACCGTGACGTATACGTTTGATAATTTTTATCATAACAATATTAAGTTTGTTGGCACAAAAACATTTACTCGTACCATGACTGCGGCAACAGCCACTACGGCTCCACATCCTCTTGTAACGAGATCGGAAGAGCGTCGTG
>NZ_CALFIG010000042.1 GCF_937876455.1 uncultured Flavobacterium sp. | reverse complement strand
AGACGTGTGCTCTTCCGATCTTAAAGCATATGCTAAATATATGTTTAAGGATAAAAATAAAATTATTCTTTCAGATACTATTTCTTTTCAGTTTTTTGTTAAATAATTACTCTGAAGTAGGTAGATGTGGGTATTATGTTAGAATGGCATTGGAGGCTGGGGGTATCAATACAAATTCACATCCTGTTCCTGCCAGACTGTATGGCTCATATCTGAAAAATTGGGGGTTTTCAAAAGTTAATACTGATAAATTTGAAAGAGGTGATATAGCTGTATTTCAAGGTTATCCAGGTGCTACTGCTGATAAAAATGGAGTACCGTATGGTCATATTCAAATTTATAATGGTAATCAATGGATGGCAGTTTGGCATCAAAATGGATTTTGGCCTGGGAGAGGTTATTCTGTAAATAAGGCTAGTTTTGAAATATATAGATGGAATAAATAATAAATGAATAATAAATGAATAAAATTATTTTTGTAGTTGGACTATTTACAATGATTTATTGTGAAGAAAAAAAATATATAAACGAAGACAATAATAAAATTAATGATTCTTTGTCTTTAGAAGTACATGAGAAGTATGATGTGTTTCAAGATTCTATTAAGGTTAAAAATTTAATTAAAGAATTTTATGTTTCTTATGGTTCATTAGACTATAGTATTGAAAATCATAAAAAAATTGATTCTTTGCAAAAGATTTACTGTACAAATAAATTGAATGATAAATTATTTGATATTTTTAATAATTCAGGTATGGATTATGATATAATTACCAATGATGAATTATTGAATATTGAATCTTTAAAAACATTGAATGTTAAAGTAAAAGATATTAAATCGGGTTTATATACTGTGTCATTTACAACTATTTCTTACCCAATATCACCTACGGAGCCTATCGAAAAAAAAGTTAGTTTTGATGTTAAAGTATTGATAGATAATGGTGTTTTGAAGATTGATGAGATTTTAAATACCTTTTAACCCGATGGCGCGGATTTGTAATCCGTGCCTACAAATAACAACAGTGCATGAAAACCCCCGATGGCGCGGATATGTCTCGTAACGGATAGCGCGGATTTGTAATCCGTGCCCACAAAGTGAAAACAAAAAACAGAAACTACAATAAAAGTGGTGTGTTTTTTTTTATATTTGAATGTAAATTTATACATCAACGTCAACAAAATATAAAGCCACAACAACCGAAGAAGCCTATTTTATTACTATAACAACTATAGGCTGGATAGATGTGTTTACGCGTCTTAATCAAAAGTACAACATAATAAACGCATTGAATTATTGCCAAAAAAATAAAGGACTAGAGATTTATGCTTATGTTATGATGAGTAACCATATACACTTGTTGTGTAAGGCTACTAATGGTTTTATATTATCAGATGTAATTAGAGATTTTAAAAAATTTACATCAAAGAAAATACTTCAAACTATAAACGAAGAACCTGAAAGCAGAAAGGAATGGATGTTAGAATACTTTCAAAAAGCATGTCAACATTTAAAAAGAGAGCAACAATTTAAAGTGTGGCAAGATGGGTATCATGCAGAGTTAGTAGAGACAAATTGGTTTATAAAACAAAAAGTTAATTATATCCATAACAATCCCGTAAAAGATAAAATTGTAACTGAGCCAGAAGAGTATTATTTCAGTTCTGCTAGAAACTATGCAGGTTTAGAAAATGAATTAGAAGTAATTATGTTAGATTTATTTTAATTTTGAATACAGATTACAAACCTGCCATATTCCCCGCTCTGAAAGTCTCCAAACTTAGAGTAATCTAAAACTCCTTCAGTAGTAAACCGTCCTAGGTAGTTGGAAGCGAGAGTCAATCAATTGAAAAAGCTATAAAAAATAAAAGCTGTTTGAGACCAAGGTCGAGTTTTTTTATTTTAAGCTTTGAAACTGTAATTGACCGCTGAAACTACCAAGACTTGATTTTTTTGTTTCTTTTTTTATCAAGAAAAAAAGAAGAAAATACTAATCACTAATCACTAGTCACTAATTACTAATCACTAATCACTCTTCACTCTTCACTCATCACTCATCACCACTCACTACTCCACCTCCTCTAAAAGAATCAAATTAGACTTCAAAGCATACAAAACAACCCCAATAAAGTTTTTAGAATCAGTTTTCTCCATAATATGTTTACGGTGCTTTTCAACTGTTCGAGTACTTATATTAAGTGAGTCAGCAATTTCCTTGCTACATTTTTCCTTCGTGGCCAATTGTATAATTTCAATTTCTCTTGGGGTCAAATGAACGGTAGGCGTATCAGAAAACGTATGTCGTTTTTTCTTCCACAACAAAGCCTCGCGTATAACAGTACTCAAAGCAATATCAAAATAATAATCTTTATCAAAAACATTTCTAATAGCATCTTCTAAAATAGCGGGAGAAGAATTTTTCGTAAAATAACCATTGGCACCTATTTCCATAACTTGATGCACGGCTTCTTTAGAAGTCAATTGCGATAAAATAATGACTTTAAGATCAGGATCAATAAACTTCGCTTGCTTGCAAATATCAAACCCATGTACAATAGGCATTTCTAAATCCAATAGTAAAACATCAAGTTCGGCTTCCTCTAAATACTTTAAAAAAGCCATACCGTTATGAGTATCATAAACAACAGAAATACCTTCACAAGAAGACAACAATAAAGACAAACTTTTTCTAAATAGCTGATGGTCGTCAACTAAAGCAACTTTAATCATAAATAGGAAGTAAATAAATTTTAAAATGATTACCTGTAACAACTGCTTTTTGTTCTAATTCCGCAGAAATACTTTTTAATCGCGATTGAATATTTTGTAGGCCAGTTCCTTTGGTTTGTTTATACGCAGCTTTAAAATCAAATCGAACGCCATCATCAATCAGTTCAAAACAAACCCCTCTATCGGTAGTACTCAAACGAGCAATGCATGTTGTTATAGAACCATACTTTAGCATATTAGAAGTCAATTCCTGAACCACGCGAAACATTTCATAACTAATTTTATCAGAAACTAAAGTTTCGGCCAAGTTCATATCCAATTCAAAACGCTTACCACTTGAAATACTTAATTGTTCAAAATAATCCCGTAAGGCAAAATTAAAACCAGCCGTTTCAAGCAAAGGAGGCATCAATTGGTACGAAATCAATCGAGTATTTTCAATAGCTTGTTCCAACGAAGTATGAATAGCATCTAATAACTCAGGTACATTTGTATGACTATTCTTTTTAGAAAATAAAATAACAAAATTACGAACCGCATTTAAATCACTCTGTATAGCGTCATGCAAGTCTTTGGCAATACGTTTACGTTCTTTTTTCTCACTTTTCAATGCCGTTTTCAATAACAGTTCAGCTTCTTTCTTTTTAATTTTTGCCAAATGACGTTGATAAAACAAAACCATAAATAGCAAGCCAAATGCTAAAAATAACATCAAAAACGTACCTATAAAAATAATCGATTTTAATGCGTTTTCGCCTTCCATAGACCCACAAGTAAAAGAGTTCGTAAAACCAAATTGAGAATAATATTAATCACCCAATAAGAATGTAACATTGCTGAATCAACTTTATATATATAATTGCTTAATAAGAATAAAAAGAGGGTTCCACAGTAATACAAAATAAATCCTGAAATAAAATAAAAGGTACTAGTATGCAATAAATTTTCTATGTAAGCATCCAGTATCAACTTTCTAAACCAAATAATTGTAAAAAAGAGAATTAATAATGTAATAAAAGTATCGATGTAAGAAGCTATTGTTAAAAATTCATCAACATTAAAATTAAAATACAAGTAAATACAAAGGGTTATAAAAGCAATTACAAAAAAGAAAGAAATTTTTGAAATTTCCTTTTGTAATACTTGAAAGAAAAAATATAATATACAAAAAAAAGATATAAATGCATAAATAATAAACCAATAAGATGCATTCCATTTAAAAATAAGCGTACCAAGGTATTCATACAAACTAGCAATGAATGTAAGTATAGCGAATGGTAAGATAGGTTTTAATTCCCCTGCTTGTTTTCGTTTGTAAATTAAAAAGTAAAGCAAAGGGCTTACACCAAAAATAATAACAAAATAAAGTAAAAACATTGGTAACAAAAAAATGTAAACCTATCGATAACGATAGGTTTTTAAAGTGTAAAAAATTAAACTAAACCATTTTTAGGACATATAGGTGGACAAAGTGCCATTCTATCATAAATAATACCATTTTCCAACATATCTTCTTCATTACTATTTACCCCCACAACAACTAAACTTATTTTTTGTTCAGCATCATTATACCCATTGTAAATACGCAATCCTATGCAATCTTCTTGCTCTAGTATTTTTTTTACATTATCGCCTCCTATAAATGAAGAAACTACTTCTCCTGGGAATTTTTTAGCAAAAGCATCAATTAACGTTTTAGCTTGTTCTTGTGTAATAATACTTCCTGTGTTTGGATTTAAACTCATAAAATAAAAATTTTTAAAATTAATAATGCCAAATATAATATGGTTTTATGGCGCTAAAATACGTATTTATACGTATAGGAACATATAAATTTTTAAAACATAAATAAAAATAGAATAAGTATAAATACGTATTGTACAAAAAACACATAAAGTAGATTTTAGCTTTTTGGAAACAACTTAATTTAATGAAAAAATATTATTTACATGATGGTATTTCAGGCATTGGTCCTTTTGATAAAGAAGAACTCAAACAACGTGGGGTGGTAAAAACGACTCCTGTTTGGGTAGAAGGCAAAGAAAGATGGACCTGTGCAGAAAATTATGAAGAGCTTCATGATTTGTTTTTTACCATACCACCACCTATTAAATTACAATACAAACCCAAAAAAAAGAATTCGTGGTCGCAAATAATTGTAAAATGGGCATTTGCACTTTTTGTTGTAAGTTGTATTACAGCTTTAATTATAGTAACTCTAAACGAAGTCGATAAAGAAAAGGAACAGTTAAGAAAACAAGAAGTAGCATTACAAACACGAAATACAATTACATCTCTTGTAACAGCAAACACAAATCAATATACCATTCATGGATGGGGAGGTATTTCAAACTTAGATATACGTGTTACAAACAATTCCAATTTTAGTTTAGATGAGGTGATGGTAGAAGTAGCGTATATCAAAAAAAATGGAGGTGTTTTTAATGTAGAAAGACTGGAAATTAAAAACATAGGGCCAAACGATACCAAATCAGTAAGTGCACCAGATTGCAACAGAGGTAAAACCGTCCAAGTCAATATTAATAGTATTAAATCAAAACAACTCAATCTATGTTATGATAAAAACCAACCTATTATTCCAGGAAATCCAGACCCTTTTTTGTGTAAAACGAATGAATAACAAAATCCAAAAGCAACAATCTTTCATTAAATAAGAACAACCCTATAGGTGTATAAATAAAAAAATAAATAGTAAGTCAAATCAAATAATCAATAGAGTTTATGTCCCCATTTATCATTAAAACAGTCTATAACCTAAAAATCATTTGCTTTGAATCTCAAATACGCACCTCTTTTGCACAACCTCAACGAGCAATTAAACTTTATCGATTTAGAAATTGATGACCAAATCAAAAAATGCGAACAAGCCATTACAATAATTCTTAAATCAATAAAGGCGGTCAAAAAAATGATCCTCAAAACTAATTTTAAATCAAGTGGTGAAGAAATACAATTCTTCAAAGACGTAAAACCACAATTCACGTCCAAATTGATATACTATAACCAAATTTATAAAATTGAACGAAAAAAGCCAAGTGGTGGCAATCGAATACTAAAAAAGTACTACAACAGTGAACTCTCTAAACTCAAAGCCTTTTTTGACAAAGAATTGGATTTCTACCAATACTTTCGTTCCGGAAACACCTATCTAGATTACAAATATTTTATAAGAGGTGAATTTGACATTAAACTCGCTTTAGATTCCTATTATTTTGAAACAGACGCTTCGTTTGCTACATCACATGATTTCAAAGTAGCAACGATACTTGCTAATGATCTCATCCAATTATATATTGAAAACCAATTATTAATGATTGAAAAAAAAGAAATACTTGAAAATTCACAACGCACTCCAAACGTGAAACTAACATGGACCAGCTCAAAAGTTGCTTTAATTGAACTTCTATATGCGTTGCATACAGAGGGAGTTTTTAATAACGGTGCAGCCGACTTAAAAGACATCGCTGAATATTTCGAACATATTTTCGAAATCGACTTAGGACAATACCGTCGCGTATTCCTTGAAATCAGAGCACGCAAAAGCGATCGTACCAAATTCCTAACCACATTAAATGATTCCTTACAAAAGCGTATGGAAAACTCAGATGATATCATTTAAATAAAAATCGTTCACAACACAACCTCCGTTGTGAAAGAAAACAAATCAAAACCTTGAATTTTGTCCCATAACAATTTAAATTATACGTTATGGCAGTACAAATTATTACAATCGAAGACTTAAACGAATTCAGAAGTTTACTTTTAAACGATTTAAAAGAAATCATCAATTCCAAACCCCAACAATCAAAACAGTGGCTCAAATCCAATGAAGTCCGCAAACTGTTAAACATCTCCCCAGGAACCCTCCAAAACCTCCGCATCAACGGCACCCTAACCTATACCAAAATAGGAGGCATAATTTTCTATAATTATGATGATATCAATAAAATGCTCCATCGCTAAAACACCGTCCTAGGTAGTTGGAAGCGAGAGTCAATCAATTGAAAAAGCTATAAAAAATAAAAGCTGTTTGAGACCAAGGTCGAGTTTTTTTATTTTAAGCTTTGAAACTGTAATTGACCGCTGAAACTACCAAGACTTGATTTTTTTGTTTCTTTTTTTATCAAGAAAAAAAGAAGATAACACTAATCACTAAAAAAATGAACTACATCAAACACCTCACAGGCTTCTTCGAAAAAGTAGCCCTCGACCGAACACTAAACCCAACACACGTTAGTTTATACATTGCCCTATTCCAATTCTGGAACTGTAACCGCTTTAAAAACCCCATCAGCATAAGTCGCGATGAGGTCATGCGCATCAGCAAAATCAGTTCCAAAGCAACCTATCACAAATGCTTAAAAAATTTACATGCTTTGGGATATATCGACTACCAACCTTCCTATAACCCATTCAGAGGAAGCCACGTGATTTTATTCAACTTTTCAGAAGATTTAAAACCATTTTCAAAATCCGAAAGAAAACCAAAAAATGAACCACATATTGAACCTGTTGCTAAACAAGCTCTGAACAAGTCTTGTACTAGTAGTGAAACAGGTACTGAACAAGCAGTAGTACCTTCTATAAACTATAGAAACAATACAAACATTTTAAACAAAAAAAACGTTTCAAACTTGGGAAATCAAGCAAAAAATTTTGAAGAAATAAATAATTCCTCAGATAAAATTGTCATTCCAGTTTATACTGAGCAAAGTCGAAGTACAGTCGAGGGAACTCAAAAAGAAAAAAGTTCCGCAAAAAAAGAAATATTTTCAACATTCGCCAACATCCTTAAAAATCAAAAAGAAAGAAGTCAAAAAGATAAAACTAAGGTCACTGAGCCTGTCGAAGTGCCGTACAATCAAAAATTAAACCCTCTCATTGAAGAAGTCAAAACCTATTTCCAGTCTCAAAACTTTCCAGAACTCGAAGCCCAAAAATTCTTCAATTACTTCTCCAGTATCGGCTGGTTAATAGGAGGGAAGATACCAATGCTAAATTGGCAAGCAGCCGCACAAAATTGGATGATAAACGCACCAAAATTCATTTCAAACCCAGAACAACCCAACAGAGCAAAACAACTCAACACCACAACCAACAAAGACTATGCAGAACCTTTATAATCTTTTTGTCATGCTGAACTTGTTTGCTTACATCTGTTCGCTACGCTCGAGCCAGCATCTCATCCTTTGCAAACCTTGCGTAAAACCTTTGCGCTCTTTGCGGTTAAATTTTTAGTTATGGAAAAAAAAATCAAATCAAACTACAACTACCCCGAAATCATCAATTGGCTCCAAACCACAGGAATCCAACTATACGGCAATCATTTCAAAATCCTTGAAACCGATTACCCAATCGTGTACAAACTCATCGCTTACTTTTTAAAAGACGAACAGGTTTGTGATCAATTCAAGATCGATTTACAAAAAGGAATCATCCTAACCGGACCAATCGGCTGTGGCAAAACCACATTAATGAACCTAATGAAACAGGTAGCCCAACCCAATAATAAATTCTCAGTAAAACCATGCAGAGACATCAGTTTTGAATTCATTCAAGAAGGCTACCCCATCATCCACAAATACAGCATCGGCAAACTCTACCATTCCGAACCAAGAACCTATTGCTTTGACGATTTAGGAACAGAAAACAACCTGAAGTATTTCGGCAACGAATGCAATGTCATGGCAGAAATTTTATTAAGCCGTTATGATCTTTTCATCTCTAAAAAACTACAAACCCACATCACCACAAACCTATCCGCCTCCGAAATCGAAAAACAGTACGGCAACCGAGTGCGTTCCCGACTTAGAGAACTATGTAACCTCATTGCCTTTGACAACACCATAAACGATAAACGTAAGTAAATACGTAAAAATACGTATTGTAAATACACAAATCAATAAATAAATTTGATAAAATTAACAGTACATTAAAAGCATGTCAGCAGCAATCTACATATCGGGCTTAGGACAATCAGCCAACAAAGAATCCGTAGAAAAATACGCAGCACGCTATATCAAAGAATTAGAGTATAGCACCTCAGGCATTACTTATTACACCAAAGTCGAGAAAATATATTACAACGACGAACAAAGCAGTCTGGCCGTTAGAATATACCAACACCCAAAAGAAGAACCAAAATCAGACAAAGAGACATTACTCTACACGTTCTACGATTTCGAATACAACGAACTCTTAAATCAAAAATTCCAGAATAAAAATCTTTTATTCAAGAACATAGCCTTATTGCTTTTAGTGATTAGAAAGTTTCCAAGAATAATAGCTAGTCTATCTGTAAATCGTCAGCAAAAAGTGGACTGATTTAGTTCAAAACTAAGAGAGTGT
>NZ_CALFIG010000041.1 GCF_937876455.1 uncultured Flavobacterium sp. | reverse complement strand
AACAGAAACGCATTAGAGGCGTTTAAAGGCTCAAATGACAAAACTTGGGCTATCTACCTTACTATAACCGAATTAAAGCAATTATCGGTACTAGAAAGTGAATTTAACGACATTCGTGACGCTTTTGTGTTGCAGTCTTGTTTAGGTGTTCGCCATTCCGACCTTAAAAACGTTATCCAAACTAAGATTATCAAAGAAGACGATAACTACTACTACGTCACCAATACTAAGAAAACCAATAAATTGATTCGGGTTAAGGTAGTTGATATGGCTAAAGCTATTCTCGATAGACATAGTGGTGAACTGTCATGGATTCCCGAACTAAACAAAATGAATACAGATTTAAAGTATTTGTTTAAATTATTTGGCTTTACCGATATGATTCAACTAAGTCAAGGTAGCGGAATAGCTAGACGGGAATCGTTAGTGCCGAAGTATGAGTTAGTTTCAACGCACACAGCACGTAGAACTTTTATTAATATCATGCGAAAGATGAAAGTGGATGATACCACAATTGGAAACATCACGGGTCAATCGTTAGCAGTTCTTCGTGGATATTATCAACCGTCAGATGCCGATGTTAATGAGGCTATGGAAACGTTAAATAGTGTGTTGTAGGAATGGTGCAATTTATGTAATCTTTGCACGAATAGTGCTATTCTTTTACGGCATCAGTTACTGCGTCATCATCGTCAAAATATGGCTCGTCTTCCATTTCAATCACCAACCGACAAGCATAGTCGGCTATTTTTAAATCGTCTAGTTTTGTGGTCTGTTTCGATTCAATCCGTTTAATTTGCTCAATTATCGGCTTTGGTTTCATCGAATCTTGCGCCTCTAGTTTAAGCTCCTTAACAACTTCAATTCAATTTTCTGCTAAATAATCCCTACTGCTGCTAACAAGGTATTTGCAAAAGCGGCTGGACAGTTACCGCATAATTTGAAGTGCCTACATAGCCGCCTTCGCAAATACCCGATACGTTGGCAGCAATGTTAAAAAGCATAGCAATTTGACCCATTTTTTTTATACCAATCTTCTATACCTTTTAAATAAGCAGACAAGGCAATTTCAAAAGATATTAAAATCAGGTTTATATTATGAGCCATTTCAAAATATTCAAATTCTTTATTAACACGCTCTGAAGCTGATCAAATTGCTGAAGAGTGTTCAGTATCTCAGAAAGAAGTTTTTGAGATGGAAAGTAGAATGTCTATTCGC
>NZ_CALFIG010000040.1 GCF_937876455.1 uncultured Flavobacterium sp. | reverse complement strand
TGCGGGCGGATTCCTTTTGAAATTGCCCCGTTTCTGCAAATACACGATTTCTTTCAGCCTCGTTTTCTAATTCAATTTGATATTGCTCATCTTCATATCTAGCCTCATCAGCCATCACTTGCTCAGCATATCTTAATTCTTCAGGCGAAGCATATCCCTCTGTCATCTCAGCGTTTTCCCTTTGTATTTCAAAAAGTCTTTTTGCTAAATTAGTTTTAGGGTTTTTATCATACTGAAGAATAGTATCAATTATTTCTTCAATAATAGCCTGTTCATCAAAACTATCTTCCCCCCTATTCATATCTTCCATCCAAAGAACTTTAGCTCTAGTGTCAATAGGCATAGAAGAGTTATTAGTATCTAATGCCCATTTATAAGAGTTTAGTTCTTTTACCGCACGCCTTTTACCAGTCTTTTTGGAAGTGCCGCCGAAGCCAGTATATCTAATAAAATCTTGTTGATTAATTTTTCCAGTTTTACTTAACAGAAAGCCAATAACAGCCTCTTCAATAGTGTTAGCGCCTTGTCCAATAATCTTAGCTAATTGCTTTCTTACACTTTCAGGCTTAGACTTAGGTGCTTTTACTTCTTTTTCTTTTGCCTTTTCAGCTTCAAAAACTCTTTCAAACTCAGCGTTTATTGCTTCTTTATTATTTGCAGCAAATTGCTTGTTTTCAGGAGTAGCCTCTAATGTGCCGTCAATATAATCTTGCACATATTCAGCTACATCTATATGCCTAAGCGGAGGCACAGGGGCTTTTTGCTCTGCGTTATGCTCATATCCCGCCAAGCTACCGTTATACAAATTAGAGTTAATAATATGGCGCAAATGTGCTTTCTCTTCCCTTGTATCATATTTACTCTTACCTACATTACTTTCCTTAGCAAAGCCGATAAAAGCACCAGTTTGAGCATTATACACGGGAAGCACCGCTTTAGTTACTGTATCACCTTCTTTGTTCTTACCCTCAAATTCAACACGTTTAACAATAGCTTTTTCTTGAAAATAATGTTCAGGCTCACCTTGGTTATCAGGGTTAGTATCGCCGCCTTTATCCTCAATAAATATTTTAGTAGCAGGCAAGTTTTCACGCTTAAAGTAATCAGGTGTTTTACTATCCTCTCTACCCTTTACACTTTGACCAAATCTTACAGGCTTTCCCTTGTCAACTAAAAACACGTACCTACCATTCTTGTCCGAATGAATAGTTACTTCCATTTCATTGTTAGGAGTGTTCTTTAGATGTTCCTGCACAATGCCTTTAATTTCCATCGGCTTAGTGCGGGATAGTTTCACCCATTTCTCAGGGGCAACCTCTTCTATCTTTGGTCTAGGCTTCTTTACAGGCGCAGGCTCTTGCTTAATCTCATTAACTAATTCATCTAAGGTAGTGGGTTGTTTATTACCTTCCTTGTCAGTTTTAGGTTCAATGCCTAAATCCTTAGCCATTTTGGTTTTAGTATCTTCACCTACCTTAGTTTCAGTTTGAATGTCTTGTTTAAGTAGTATGTGATTAAGTTCTTTTTGTAGCCCGCTGATTAGTGTTTTCTTAGAGTCAATTTTAGCTAATGCAATAGGGTCTAGTTTATCTAAATCTTCTTTTGGAATATCAATCTCTTTCTTTAATGCCTCGATGTTAAAAGATAGTTCAAATGCTTCTTTTTTATCCTCATCGGTCATCTTAGGCAAATCCGCCACCTGCTTAGCGTATTTATCGTAAGCATCTATTTTAAATAGTGCCTCATCCCTTTGCTTTTCAGTTAAGTCGCCTTGGCGGAATTGTTGATAAACATTAGCTTTAAACTCATCTATCTTGTCTTTACCTCCCTGCACTACACTAAAAGCAGTTTCGCTTTGCTTTTTATAGTTATCAAGCATAGAACTAACACCCGCCATTGGCGCACCACCAACAAGCCCCGCAGCTACATTCTGCATATAAGATGCAAATGCTTGTGGACTTGTTATATCAGTGCCAAATTTAGCCTTGTCCTCATCAGATAATTTATCCCACAATTGCTCAGCAGACTTAGCTACAAAATCTTGACTACCTTCAGTAAAGCCTTCTTTAGCCACATCCTTTACAAATTCCTTACCAACACTTTTTTTAGCAACGTCAGTATAAGAAGCAGCTAATTCCTTAGCCAATTGTTTAAATCCTGTTTCAGTGATTTTACCCTCAGCATCTTTTTCAACACCTTGCACTAAACGACTAATCAATTGACTTGCCTCTTGTGTAGGTAATGCTTTTTTAAATATTTGTGGCGGTAAACCAAATGCAGTTTCAATAACAGATTGCACGGCAGTAGTTAATCCCGCTACACTTGCAGCATCTCTACCTGTTAATCCCGCATTTCTTGCATGGTCTAAGTTATCAGAAGTCATGGACAATACAGAGCCTACATAAGCAGAACCTAATTGACCCGCCTTGCCTAACTTCTCTGCGCCTGTAATAGCTTTAGTTGCACCCGATGCAGCGCCCGCACCCATAAAAAAAGGCACAACGCTTTCACCAACCATATTAATAGTACCCCAAATACTTTGCGGGCTAATATCAAATCTATCCTTACTTACTAAATCGGCAAACTTAGTTACACCCTCAGCGTTATAAATAGACTTGTTTAAATCTTCATCCTTAGTGAATTTAAGTCTTTCAGCAGCATTAGTAAATTCATTTAAGTATTTACTATCCTCATCAGTAACAGCATTAACACCTAACTGAGCAAGACTAGCAACACCCTTAGCACCTTCTACTAATCCATTAGTTAATGTTTTAGCTACATCAGTGTACCAAGCATCGTCTTTAGCTTGTTTAGGATTACCCCAAACACTAGCCACGTCATACCCTTCAGGCGGACGCTCACCATAAGCTAAAGGAATAGGCACTGTAACCCCATTAGAGTCCTTTTTAAGATAGTATTTAGGTATATCAGTAGGATTGTTAGTGTTTTTAGGATGATAGCCTTGTACGGTCTGTATTGCTGTTTTAGCTTGTTCGGGTGTAGTGTTAGGGTTTTTAAGTAAATCCCTAAGAATATCTTTTTCAGCATCAGTTATGCCCGCACCGTTTTTAGAAGTACGAGATATTTCATTAAGGATAGATTCTAAGTTATCCTTTTGTTGAATATCAAATGTACCATATACTTTAGGCGCAGCAACTACTTTCTTTTGAGAATATTGTTCCCAAGGTTGAGTGGTTGAAGCAGGCTTGGCCTGTCCATTATATTGTTCCCAAGGTTTTTCGTTAGGCATAATTATAATTTTTTCCAACTAGTAGGTTGAGCAGGGTCGCCGCCTACATATTCATATCCACTTTGAACTGTTCCAATTTGAGGTGTAGAAACATCTTCTGTAATCATATCCTCAGCACCCGCGCCTTCACGTTGCTTAGTAGTTGACCTTACATAAGAATTAAATCTTCTTGCAGCGCCTTTATTTGCAGCGTTAACTTCTGTTTCAGCTTGCACTTTTAAATACTGCTTACCATCGGGCGCAGTCCAAATACTGTATGAATCCTCAAACTCAGGCTTTACTTTAATTCTCTCGCCAGGGCCAAATTTGTCATCATAAGTAACACCTAATTCTTCTCCGTAATCAACAGGCTTTAAAATAAAACCACGTCCAACCTTTAAAGGGGTTTTTTGATAAGGTTTAATATTTCCTTTTGCGTCAACACCTTGATACCCTTTATCAGTTAAAGAAGTCCAAGTAAAATCATTTCCGCTTTCAGTAATTGCTTTTCCATTTGCATCTCTGTATGTAACAGTTGGATTGCTTCCAAATGTAAATGCTAACATCTTAGGGTCAGAAGGTGCAAAAGAAGGCTGATTATAAACTTCTGAAACATAAATATCTTCATTAGGTCTTTGCATTGCAGCAGCAATTCTTTGTTTGCCTCTCTCAATAGCTAAAGCATTACCAACAGGATCATCATAACCATCTTTTCTATCAGGTTTAATGTACGGTCTAATAGCATTTTTAATTGCGGCTATTTTATCAGGCATATTTTTGTACACGTAATTATAAGCTGATTGGTCTTGCGCATACAATTCCTGTGCTTTTTTAGTTAAAGCATCTTCGCTAACAGTTCCGATATAAGCACCTTTTCTGCCTGGTATATGTAAATCTTGATATTGGTCAGGATTCATGCTGTCCCCTGCTTTGCGATGCCTTTCTTCAAAGTTTGGTATCTCGTCAGGGGCTCTAAACATTAGCGGAGGAGGTAATGGTTGGTCGGGACGCATATTATTGTATTCAGCCAATTTATTATCAAACTCAGCTAATTGGTCTAAGTTATAAGCGGTGGGATTCTTTTGTGCTAACTTAGCAAACTCATTACGCTGCCTCACCGCTTCCATATAAGCCGCGCTACCTAACACGGCAGGGGTGCTTTTATAGGCGTGTTTCATGGCCTTTAATTGAGCCATCTTCTCAGGATTGTAATACAAGTCCTTATTGTTTCTTTCAAACTCACCTAATTGAGCAAGCATATCTTGATTCTGCTTTTGTATTACAGCAGAATAGTA
>NZ_CALFIG010000039.1 GCF_937876455.1 uncultured Flavobacterium sp. | reverse complement strand
AAAAAAGAAAAGAGACTATTTTCTTCATAAATTTTTATGTTTATGTACCAAAACCTAAGGTATGAGTAATAATTTCACAAGAATACAAATAAAAATTTATTTATAGCTTATTCCGTCCATTAATTATCTGTTAGGTTCAAGTATTGGTTGCCTTTGTTTCAATTTAAAATAAACACAAGAATAATAAAAAAATAAAATGAAAAAATTAGTAGTAGTATTAGCAGCCTTACTTTTCGTTTCTTGTAATAAATTTTCAATTGAAGGAACAGCGACTGGCATTAAAGATGGAACAAAAGTATATTTAGAAGGTTCAGGAGAAATGGGACCTATGCCTATTGATACTGTGGAAGTAAAAGGTGGAAAATTTGAATTTGAAGGAAAAGCAGAACTTCCAGAAATAGGTTTTATTAGCATCGATGGAGTTGTAGATCCACAATTTCAAACTAAAAAAATGCTACCTGTAATCATCGAAAAAGGAAGTATTGATGTGGTGTTCAATAAAGATGAAATTCAAAAATCTAAAATTTCTGGAACTTCTAACAACGATAAATTTGCCGAATACAATGCAAAAGCCGATGTGATTTACAAAAAATTACAAGCTTTTCAAACGGCAAATCAAGAAGCAATGATTACTGCTCAAAAGAGTAAAGACGAAGTAACTATTAAAAAACTTCAAACACAATATTTAGCTATAGTTGATGAAATGGATAAGCAATCTGTGGATTTTGTTAAAAATAATCCTGATGCGTTTTTATCGGTACTGCTTTTAGAAAACTTTATTAGTAGAGGCAAATTACCTACTAGCGAAGTAAAAAGTTATTTTGACAAATTAGATTCTAGTTTATTAGCTACGAAGAGTGCTAAAAACACAAAGAAAATGATTGATGCCAAATTAAAGAATGAAAAAGGACAACAAGCACAAGATTTTTCTGCTAAAACACCAGATGGTAAAACCGTTTCATTAAAACAAGTTTTAGGAAAAGTAACTATTATTGATTTTTGGGCTTCTTGGTGTGAACCTTGTAGAAAAGAAAATCCAAGTGTAGTGGCTTTATATAATGAATTACATGCAAAAGGATTAAACATCATAGGTGTTTCTATGGATGATGATGCAACAAAATGGAAAGAAGCTATTGCAAAAGATAAATTAACTTGGACACAAGTTTCTACGCTAAAAGGTTTTCAAGTGGATCCTATTGCAAAACAATACAATGTAAATCAAATACCTTCTACTTTTATTCTTGATGCAAAAGGAAATATTGTTGCAAAAGATTTAAAAGGTGAAGAATTAAAAGCGAAAGTAGTAGAACTTTTAAGCAAATAAGTAAAATTTATTTACTCCATTATAAAAAAAATCTCCGTATGGAGATTTTTTTTTATTCATTTACAAGGAGTTAGAATTTAAACTTGAAAATACTTAAAAAAAGATTGGGAACATCTAAAAACAATAGTATATTTGCACGCACATTAAGGCTGGGGAGATACTCAAGCGGCCAACGAGGGCAGACTGTAAATCTGCTGACTAAGTCTTCGCAGGTTCGAATCCTGCTCTCCCCACAGAAATGAATTTAGAATTCTGAATTTAGATATTTATTCTAACTTCTAAATTCTAACTTCTGATTTACACTAGCCGGTGTAGCTCAGGGGTAGAGTGCTTCCTTGGTAAGGAAGAGGTCACGGGTTCAAATCCCGTCATTGGCTCAAGTTTGAATTAATTTTTTGAACACTAATATATAACTAAGATTAAATTTTAAAGTCATGGCAAAAGAAACATTTGATCGTTCGAAGCCCCATTTAAATATTGGTACTATCGGACACGTAGACCACGGGAAAACTACGTTAACAGCTGCAATCACTAAAGTATTAGCTGATGCAGGTTTATCTGAAGCAAAATCATTTGACCAAATTGATAACGCTCCAGAAGAAAAAGAAAGAGGTATTACAATTAATACTTCACACGTTGAGTATTCAACTGCTAATCGTCACTACGCTCACGTTGACTGTCCAGGTCACGCGGATTACGTTAAGAACATGGTTACAGGTGCTGCTCAAATGGATGGTGCTATCTTAGTAGTTGCTGCTACAGATGGTCCAATGCCACAAACTCGTGAGCATATCCTTTTAGGACGTCAAGTAGGTGTGCCTAGAATGGTTGTATTCATGAACAAAGTTGACATGGTTGACGATGCTGAATTATTAGAATTAGTAGAAATGGAAATCAGAGATTTATTATCTTTCTATCAATATGATGGTGATAATGGTCCTGTTGTTCAAGGTTCTGCTTTAGGAGCATTAAACGGTGATCCAAAATGGGTTGCTACTGTAATGGAATTAATGGAAGCAGTTGATAATTGGATTGAATTACCAGCTCGTGACGTTGATAAACCATTCTTAATGCCAGTTGAAGACGTATTTACAATTACAGGTCGTGGAACTGTTGCTACAGGTCGTATCGAAACTGGAGTTGCTAATACTGGAGATCCTGTTGAAATCATCGGTATGGGAGCTGATAAATTAACTTCTACAATTACAGGAGTTGAGATGTTCCGTAAAATCCTTGATAGAGGTGAAGCTGGTGATAACGTAGGTTTATTATTAAGAGGTATTGACAAAGCTGATATCAAAAGAGGTATGGTAATCTGTAAACCAGGTTCAGTTAAGCCACATGCTAAATTCAAAGCAGAGGTTTATATCTTGAAAAAAGAAGAAGGTGGTCGTCATACACCATTCCACAATAACTACCGTCCTCAGTTTTATGTACGTACAACTGACGTAACTGGTACAATTTCTTTACCAGCAGGTAGAGATATGGTTATGCCTGGAGATAACTTAACTATTGAAGTTGAATTATTAAGTGCAATTGCATTATCAGTAGGTTTACGTTTTGCTGTTCGTGAAGGTGGTAGAACTGTAGGTGCTGGTCAGGTAACTGAAATTTTAGACTAATTACAAGTTTAAATTAATATAAGAATCAGTGTCGTTTTGACGGCACTGGTTTTTTAACATACGAGCGTAGTTCAAGGGTAGAATAGTGGTCTCCAAAACCATTGATGGGGGTTCGAATCCCTCCGCTCGTGCTAAATAAAGTAAAATATCATGTTAAAATATTTTTCTGAAGCTTTCGAAGAATTAAAGTCTAATGTAACTTGGCCTGCTTGGGACGAAGTCCAAAAGTATACTATTATAGTTGCATTATTTTCTGTTATTTTCGCTTTAGCAACATGGGGAGTTGATGTATCTTTCACTAAGATATTAAACGGTTTCTTTAATTTATTAAAAGGTTAATATACAATGGCTGATAATAATGTAAAGAAGTGGTATGTTGTAAGAGCTGTAAGTGGCCAAGAAAACAAGATTAAGTCTTATATAGAACAAGAGATTAATCGTGTGGGAATGGCTGATTATATTTCTCAAGTACTTGTGCCTACTGAAAAAGTTGTGCAAGTAAGAGATGGGAAAAAAATAGCAAAAGAAAGAGTGTATTTTCCAGGTTACGTTATGATAGAAGCTAACCTAACGGGAGAAATTCCTCACATAATAAAATCAATTACGGGTGTTATTGGATTTTTAGGTGAAACTAAAGGCGGAGACGCAGTTCCTTTAAGACAAGCTGAAGTAAACCGTATGTTAGGTAAAGTGGATGAGCTGTCTGTTAAAACAGAAAACATCAATATACCTTATACTATTGGTGAAACAGTAAAAGTAATTGATGGTCCTTTTAATGGTTTCAATGGAACTATTGAAAAAGTAAATGAAGAAAAGCGTAAACTTGAAGTAATGGTGAAAATTTTTGGAAGAAAAACACCTTTAGAGCTAAGTTTTATGCAAGTTGAAAAAGTATAATTTTCGTTACATATATAAATCACATCAATCGCTTCCAATTGATAGATGTGCTAAATTTTTTTAAAAATGGCAAAAGAAGTTAGTAAAGTAGTTAAACTACAAGTTAAGGGAGGTGCAGCGAATCCATCGCCACCGGTTGGACCTGCTTTGGGGGCTGCTGGGGTTAACATCATGGAGTTCTGTAAGCAGTTTAATGCAAGAACACAAGATAAACCTGGCAAAGTTTTACCAGTACAAATTACTGTGTATAAAGACAAGTCTTTTGACTTTGTTGTTAAAACGCCACCTGCTGCAATTCAATTATTAGAGGCAGCAAAATTAAAGTCTGGTTCAGGTGAACCTAACCGTAAAAAGGTTGCAAGTGTTACTTGGGATCAAATTAAGACTATTGCTGAAGACAAAATGCCAGACTTAAACGCTTTTACTTTAGAAAAAGCAATGAGTATGGTTGCAGGTACAGCAAGATCTATGGGTATTACAGTAACAGGAAATGCTCCTTTTTAATCGTTAAAAAGAATTAGACATGGCAAAATTGACAAAAAAGCAAAAAGTGGCTGCATCAAAAATTGAGAAGAATAAATTATATTCTTTAAAAGAAGCTTCGGCTTTAATTAAAGAAATAGCTTCTGCAAAATTTGATGAGTCTGTTGATATCGCAGTACGTTTAGGTGTAGATCCTAGAAAAGCGAATCAAATGGTTAGAGGTGTGGTTTCATTACCTCACGGAACTGGTAAAGATGTAAGAGTGTTAGCACTTGTTACTCCTGATAAAGAAGCTGAAGCTAAAGCAGCTGGTGCAGACCACGTTGGTTTAGATGATTACCTTCAAAAAATCAAAGACGGTTGGACAGATGTTGATGTAATCATCACAATGCCTGCTGTTATGGGTAAATTAGGTCCATTAGGACGTGTTTTAGGGCCAAGAGGTTTAATGCCTAATCCTAAAACAGGTACAGTAACTATGGATGTTGCTAAGGCTGTTCAAGAAGTAAAAGCTGGTAAAATTGACTTTAAAGTTGATAAAACTGGTATCGTTCATGCAGGTATAGGTAAAGTATCATTTGATGCAGATAAAATCTATGACAATGCACACGAAATTGTTCAAACATTAATCAAATTAAAACCAACTGCAGCTAAAGGTACTTATATTAAGTCTATTCACTTATCAAGTACACAAAGTCCTGCTATTGCTTTAGACCCTAAAGCAGTATAATTGGTAGTTAAAAATATTTAGTATGACTAGAGAAGAAAAAGCAATTGCTATTCAAGATTTAACTGCACAGTTAGAAGGTGTAAATGTTGTTTATTTAGCAGACATTTCAGGACTAGATGCAGATACTACCTCAAATCTAAGAAGAGCTTGTTTCAAAGCAGGTATCAAATTAGAAGTGGTAAAAAACACATTGCTAGAGAAAGCATTGGAAGCTTCGGCTACAGATTACGGTGATTTATCATCTGTTTTAAAAGGAAATACATCAATGATGATTGCTGAAACCGCAAATGGACCAGCTAAAATTATCAAAGAATTCCGTAAAAAAGGAGATAAACCTGTTTTCAAAGGAGCTTTTATTAATCAAGAAATCTATATCGGAGATAACTTATTAGATAGCTTAGTAGCTATTAAATCTAAAGAAGAAGTTATTGGCGAAATCATTGGATTACTTCAATCTCCTGCTAAACGAATCCTTTCTGCTTTATTAAATAATGCAGAAACAAAAGGTGAAGTAGCAGAATAATACAAACGCACTATAAATTATTATATTTTTTAAACACATTAAAGATAGAAAAAATGGCAGATTTAAAACAATTCGCAGAGCAATTAGTTAACTTAACAGTTAAAGAAGTTAACGAATTAGCAACAATATTAAAAGATGAGTATGGTATCGAGCCTGCTGCTGCTGCAGTAGTAGTTGCTGGAGGAGCTGGTGCAGGTGATGCTGGTGCTTCTGAACAAACAGAATTTACAGTAGTATTAAAAGATGCTGGAGCTTCTAAATTAGGAGTTGTTAAAGCAGTTAAAGAATTAACTGGTTTAGGACTTAAAGAAGCTAAAGATTTAGTTGATGCTGCTCCAACAAATGTTAAAGAAGGTGTTTCTAAAGACGAAGCAGAAGGTCTTAAGAAAGCACTTGAAGAAGCAGGAGCTGTTGTTGAGTTAAAATAAGCTAACTTATCAAAAAAAGCTAGGTTTAGACCTTGAGATTTCCTCTCAAAGGTCTAAACCATTTTGCGTATATTAAATTTTTTAATTTTGCAAAAAAAAAAAAGTAACCATAAACGAAGAAAGAAAATATTCTAACTTTCCTTGTTTGTTTTCAAAGATGTTATGGTTATTAAAAAAGGAAGTATAATTAAGCATGTGTTTTTACACAAAAAAAAATTACTTTTTTTAATCAAAATTTTGTCCATTGATGATTGCTAATCAGACTGAAAGAATCAATTTTGCCTCAACGAAAAATATCCCTAATTATCCAGATTTTCTTGATATACAAGTAAAATCATTTAGAGATTTTTTCCAGTTAGAAACTAAATCTGATGAGAGAGGTAACGAGGGTCTTTACAACACCTTCATGGAAAATTTTCCAATAACTGATACTAGAAATCAATTCGTTCTAGAGTTTCTAGATTATTTTATTGACCCTCCTAGATATACTATCGAAGAATGTATCGATAGAGGCTTGACGTATAGTGTGCCTCTAAAAGCACGTTTAAAATTATATTGTACAGATCCTGAACATGAAGATTTTGAAACAATAGTTCAAGATGTTTATTTAGGAACTATTCCATACATGACGCCAAGCGGAACATTTGTTATTAATGGCGCAGAACGTGTTGTAGTGTCTCAATTGCATAGATCACCTGGAGTTTTCTTCGGACAATCTTTCCATGCAAATGGAACTAAATTATATTCAGCAAGAATTATACCTTTTAAAGGTTCTTGGATTGAATTTGCAACAGATATCAATAACGTAATGTACGCGTACATTGATAGAAAGAAAAAATTACCTGTAACTACTCTTTTCAGAGCGATTGGTTTTGAAAGAGATAAAGATATTCTTGAAATTTTTGATCTTGCAGAAGAAATTAAAGTTTCAAAAACAGGAATCAAAAAATTCATCGGTAGAAGATTAGCTGCTCGTGTGTTAAATACTTGGCATGAAGATTTCGTGGATGAGGATACAGGAGAAGTAGTATCTATTGAGCGTAATGAAATTATTTTAGACCGTGATACTATCTTAGATAAAGATAATGTAGAAGAAATTTTAGAAGCGGACGTAAAATCTATTTTATTACATAAAGAGGATAATAATCAAGCAGATTTTGCTATTATCCACAATACATTGCAAAAAGACCCTACTAACTCTGAAAAAGAGGCTGTAGAACATATATATAGACAATTGCGTAATGCAGAACCACCTGATGAAGAAACAGCTCGTGGTATTATCGATAAATTATTCTTCTCAGACCAACGTTACAACTTAGGTGATGTAGGTCGTTATAGAATGAACAAAAAGTTAGGCTTAGATATCCCAATGGATAAACAAGTATTAACAAAAGAAGATATCATTACGATTGTAAAATACTTAATTGAATTAATTAACTCAAAAGCTGAAATTGATGATATTGACCACTTATCAAACCGTCGCGTTAGAACAGTAGGTGAACAATTGTCAGCTCAATTTGGTGTTGGTTTAGCTCGTATGGCTCGTACAATTCGTGAAAGAATGAATGTGCGTGATAACGAAGTATTTACACCAATCGATTTGATTAATGCTAAAACATTATCATCAGTAATTAATTCGTTCTTTGGAACAAACCAGTTATCTCAGTTTATGGATCAAACTAATCCATTAGCTGAAATTACACACAAGCGTCGTTTATCAGCTCTTGGACCTGGTGGTTTATCAAGAGAAAGAGCTGGATTTGAGGTTCGTGATGTTCACTATACGCATTATGGTCGTTTATGTCCAATTGAAACACCAGAGGGACCAAACATTGGTTTGATTTCATCTTTAGGAGTGTATGCGAAAGTAAACGGAATGGGATTCATTGAAACACCATATCGTAAAGTTGATAACGGTAAAGTGGATTTAGTTTCGGAACCAATTTACTTAAGTGCTGAAGAAGAAGAAGGTAAATTAATTGCGCAGGCAAATATTACCATGGATGCAAGTGGAAAAATTACTGCAGATAAAGTAATTGCAAGAGAAGAAGGAGATTTCCCTGTAGTAGAGCCAAGTGCTGTACATTATACAGACGTTGCTCCTAACCAAATTGCATCTATTTCAGCTTCATTAATTCCATTCTTAGAGCATGATGATGCGAACCGTGCCTTGATGGGATCTAACATGATGCGTCAGGCTGTACCCCTTTTAAGACCACAAGCACCTATTGTAGGTACTGGTTTAGAAAGACAGGTTGCGTCTGATTCTAGAGTGTTGATTAATGCGGAAGGTTCTGGAGTTGTAACCTATGTTGATGCCAACATGATTACAATAAAATACGACAGAACAGAGGAAGAAAGAATGGTAAGTTTTGATGAAGATGAAAAAACATATCAACTAATCAAATTTAGAAAAACGAATCAAAGTACTACAATTAACTTAAAACCTATCGTAAGAAAAGGAGATAAGGTTGTTAAAGGTCAAGTACTTTGTGAAGGATATGCTACACAAAACGGAGAATTAGCTTTAGGTAGAAATTTACAAGTTGCCTTCATGCCTTGGAAAGGGTATAACTTTGAGGATGCAATTGTAATTTCTGAAAAAGTAGTTCGTGATGATATTTTTACCTCTATTCACGTAGATGATTATTCATTAGAAGTTAGAGATACAAAATTAGGGAATGAAGAATTAACTAATGATATCCCTAATGTTTCTGAAGAGGCTACTAAAGACCTTGATGAAAATGGTATGATCAGAATTGGTGCAGAAGTAAAACCTGGCGACATCTTAATTGGTAAAATTACGCCAAAAGGAGAATCAGATCCTACACCAGAGGAAAAATTATTACGCGCTATCTTTGGAGATAAAGCAGGTGATGTTAAAGATGCATCATTAAAAGCTTCACCTTCATTAAACGGTGTGGTTTTAGATAAAAAATTATTTGCGAAAGCAGTAAAAGATAAACGTAAACGCACTAAGGATAAAGAAGATTTAGATAAACTTGAAATGGAATTTGAAGTAAAATTCAATGAGCTTAAAGACAAGTTAATCGATAAATTATTCTTAATTGTTGACGGAAAAACATCTCAAGGTGTACTTAATGATTTAGGTGAAGAAGTATTACCAAAAGGTAAGAAATTCACAAAAAAAATGCTACAAGCCGTTGAAGATTTTGCGCATCTAACAAAAGGACAATGGACAACTGACGAGCATACAAATTCATTAATTAACGACTTAATTCACAACTATAAAATCAAATTAAATGATTTACAAGGGGTATTAAGAAGAGAGAAGTTTACCATTACAGTAGGTGATGAATTACCATCAGGAATCTTAAAATTAGCTAAAGTTTATATTGCTAAAAAACGTAAGTTAAGAGTAGGAGATAAAATGGCAGGACGTCACGGAAATAAAGGTATCGTTGCAAAAATTGTACGTCAAGAAGATATGCCATTCTTAGAAGATGGGACACCAGTTGATATCGTATTGAATCCACTTGGGGTACCTTCTCGTATGAACATCGGACAAATTTATGAAACTGTTCTTGGATGGGCAGGATTAAAATTAGGGAAGAAGTTTGCTACGCCAATCTTTGACGGTGCATCACTAGATGAAATCAATGAATTTACAGATGAAGCGGGAATTCCTAGATTTGGTCATACTTACTTGTATGATGGAGGAACAGGAGAACGTTTCCATCAACCAGCTACTGTGGGTGTAATTTATATGCTTAAATTAGGTCACATGGTAGATGATAAAATGCATGCACGTTCAATAGGTCCATACTCATTGATTACACAACAACCATTAGGAGGTAAGGCTCAGTTTGGTGGTCAGCGTTTCGGAGAAATGGAGGTTTGGGCACTTGAAGCTTATGGTGCTTCTAGTACGCTTAGAGAAATCTTAACGGTTAAATCTGATGATGTAACTGGTAGAGCAAAAACTTACGAAGCAATCGTTAAAGGAGAAACTATGCCAGAACCAGGACTGCCTGAATCATTCAATGTATTAATGCATGAATTAAAAGGACTTGGATTAGACATTAGATTAGAAGAATAATAAAGTTTACAGTTTCAGTCGCAGCAATTAGTTTTTGCGACTGAAAACTGAAAAACAAAACAAAAAATTTAAATAAATCGATAGTATTCATATCATGACAAAATTAAAAGATAAAAATACCGTTAAAAGATTTAACAGAATCACAATAGGTTTAGCATCTCCTGAGTCAATTTTAGCTGAGTCAAGAGGTGAGGTTCTAAAACCGGAAACGATTAACTATCGTACGCACAAACCAGAGCGTGATGGCCTTTTCTGTGAAAGAATATTCGGACCTGTAAAAGACTATGAATGTGCTTGTGGAAAATATAAAAGAATTCGCTACAAAGGAATCGTTTGTGACCGATGTGGGGTAGAAGTAACAGAAAAGAAAGTACGTAGAGATAGAGTTGGACACATTAATTTAGTTGTGCCTATTGCTCATATTTGGTATTTCCGCTCACTTCCAAATAAAATTGGTTATTTATTAGGGCTTCCGTCTAAAAAATTAGACATGATTATCTACTATGAAAGATATGTAGTTATTCAAGCAGGTATTGCTAAAGGCCTTGATGGTGAAACATTAAATACGTTAGATTTCTTAACAGAAGAAGAATACCTAACTATTTTAGATTCTTTACCAATGGAAAACCAATATTTAGACGATTCAGATCCAAATAAATTCATCGCTAAAATGGGTGCTGAATGTATTATGGATTTATTGTCTCGCATTGATTTAGATGAATTATCTTATTCATTACGTCATGCAGCAAACAATGAAACGTCTAAACAAAGAAAAACAGAAGCCTTAAAACGTTTAAATGTTGTAGAATCATTCCGTGAGTCTAACAATAACAGAGAAAATCTTCCTGAATGGATGATTTTAAAAGTTATCCCAGTTATCCCACCAGAATTACGTCCACTTGTGCCACTTGATGGAGGACGTTTTGCTACTTCAGATTTAAATGATTTATACAGAAGAGTAATTATCCGTAACAATCGTTTAAAACGATTAATGGAAATTAAAGCACCTGAAGTGATTTTACGTAATGAAAAACGTATGCTTCAAGAAGCAGTAGATTCATTATTTGACAATACAAGAAAAGCTTCAGCTGTAAAAACAGAATCAAACAGACCATTAAAATCTTTATCAGATTCATTAAAAGGTAAACAAGGTCGTTTCCGTCAAAACTTATTAGGAAAACGTGTAGATTATTCTGCTCGTTCTGTAATTGTTGTTGGACCAGAAATGAAATTGTTTGAATGTGGTTTGCCAAAAGATATGGCAGCAGAATTGTACAAACCATTCGTTATTCGTAAATTAATCGAAAGAGGAATTGTTAAAACAGTTAAGTCGGCTAAGAAAATTATCGATAAAAAAGAGCCAGTAGTATGGGATATTCTTGAAAATGTAATCAAAGGACATCCAGTATTACTTAACCGTGCTCCTACACTTCACCGTTTAGGTATTCAAGCGTTCCAACCTAAGTTAATTGAAGGAAAAGCAATCCAGTTACACCCATTAGTATGTACGGCGTTTAATGCCGATTTCGATGGTGACCAGATGGCGGTTCATTTACCATTAGGACCAGAAGCGATATTAGAAGCGCAATTATTAATGTTAGCTTCTCACAACATCTTGAATCCTGCTAATGGTGCACCTATTACAGTACCTTCTCAAGACATGGTTCTTGGATTATACTACATGACAAAAGAACGTTTGTCAACACCTGAAGTGCCTGTAAAAGGAGAAGGGTTAACGTTTTATTCTGTAGAAGAAGTACATATTGCTTTAAATGAAGGAAGACTTGATTTAAATGCAAGAGTAAAAGTACGCGCCAAAGATTTTAATGAAAACGGAGAATTAGTATATAAAATTATCCAAACAACTGCGGGTAGAGTATTATTTAACGAAGTAGTGCCTGAAGCAGCTGGATACATCAATGAAGTCTTAACTAAAAAATCGTTAAGAGATATTATTGGTAATATTTTATCTGCAACTTCAGTTCCTGAAACGGCTGCATTCCTTGATAATATTAAGGATATGGGATATAAATTTGCCTTTAAAGGTGGATTGTCATTCTCGTTAGGGGATATTAAAGTGCCAGAGAAAAAATTTGAATTAATTGCTGAAGCAAATGGTCAAGTTGACGCTATTACAATCAATTATAACATGGGTCTTATTACAAACAATGAGCGTTATAATCAAGTAATTGATGTGTGGACTTCTACAAATGCACAATTAACAGAATTAGCCATGAAAAACATTAGAGAAGACCAACAAGGGTTCAACTCTGTGTATATGATGCTTGATTCAGGAGCAAGGGGTTCTAAAGAACAAATTCGTCAGTTAACCGGTATGCGTGGTTTGATGGCTAAGCCTAAAAAATCTACAGCTGCGGGTGGAGAAATTATTGAAAATCCAATTCTTTCTAACTTTAAAGAAGGATTATCAATTTTAGAATATTTTATTTCAACTCACGGTGCACGTAAAGGTCTTGCCGATACAGCACTTAAAACTGCCGATGCAGGATATTTAACAAGAAGATTACATGACGTTTCTCAAGATGTTATCATCAATTCGGTTGATTGTGGTACATTAAGAGGTATTGAAGTTTCTGCTTTAAAGAAAAATGAAGAAATCGTTGAGACGTTAGGCGAAAGAATTTTAGGTCGTGTAGCCTTACAAGATGTAATTAATCCATTAGATTCTGAAGTTTTAGTTCATGCAGGTGAACAAATAACAGAAGCTACTGTAAAATTAATAGAAGCGTCACCATTAGAAAAAGTTGAAGTGCGTTCTGCGTTAACTTGTGAAGCTAAAAAAGGAATTTGTGCAAAATGTTACGGTAGAAATTTAGCTACAGGTAAAATGGCACAAAAAGGAGAAGCAGTTGGTGTTATTGCAGCACAATCAATTGGTGAACCAGGGACACAGTTAACACTTCGTACATTCCACGTGGGTGGGGTAGCAGGAGGTATTTCTGAAGAGTCTAGCATTGTAGCACGTTTTGCAGGTAAACTAGAAATAGAAGACCTTAAAACGGTTAAAGGTGAAGACAATGAAGGAAACACGGTTGATATCGTGATTTCACGTTCTACGGAGTTGAAATTAATAGAGCCAAAAACAGGTATTGTCTTAAATACACATAACATTCCTTATGGTTCTACCATTTTTGTTAAAGACGGTGACGTGTTAGAAAAAGGCGCTACTATCTGTAAATGGGATCCATATAATGGGGTAATTATTTCTGAATTTACAGGTAAAGTAGGGTACGAAGATATTGAACAAGGACAATCGTTCTTAGTTGAAATTGACGAACAAACAGGTTTCCAAGAAAAAGTAATTTCAGAAGCAAGAAATAAAAAATTAATCCCAACCTTACATATCTATGGTAAAGATGGTGAATTAATTAGATCGTATAACTTACCAGTAGGTGCGCACCTTATGGTAGATGACGGAGAAAAAATTAAAGCAGGTAAAGTTTTAGTTAAAATTCCACGTCGTTCTTCTAAAGCAGGTGATATTACCGGAGGTTTACCAAGAATTACAGAGTTGTTAGAAGCACGTAATCCTTCAAACCCAGCGGTAGTTTCTGAAATTGATGGTGTAGTTACTTTTGGAAAAGTGAAAAGAGGAAATAGAGAAATCTCTATCGAATCTAAATTTGGTGAAGTGAAGAAATACTTAGTAAAACTTTCTAACCAAATCTTAGTTCAAGAAAATGACTTCGTAAGAGCAGGTATGCCATTATCTGATGGAGCTATTACACCAGATGATATCTTAAGAATTCAAGGACCTTCTGCTGTACAACAGTATTTGGTAAATGAAATTCAAGAAGTATATCGTTTACAAGGGGTAAAAATCAATGACAAACATTTCGAAGTAGTGATTCGTCAAATGATGCGAAAAGTTCAAATTCAAGATCCAGGTGATACCTTATTCTTAGAAGATCAATTAGCACATACACGTGATTTTATTGAAGAAAACGACAAATTGTATGGTATGAAAGTAGTAGAAGACGCAGGTGATTCAGCTACATTAAAACCAGGACAAATTATTTCTCCTAGAGAATTAAGAGACGAAAATTCTTTATTAAAACGTGAAGATAAAAATTTAGTAGTAGCAAGAGATGTAGTTACGGCAACGGCAACTCCAGTACTTCAAGGTATTACTAGAGCATCGTTACAAACTAAATCATTTATTTCAGCAGCTTCGTTCCAAGAAACAACTAAAGTATTAAATGAAGCAGCAGTAGCTGGTAAAATAGATACGTTAGAAGGCTTAAAAGAAAATGTAATTGTAGGTCACAGAATCCCTGCTGGTACAGGTATGAGAGATTATGATAACACACTTGTAGGTTCGAAAGACGAATACACTGAAATGATGGCTGCAAAAGAAGAATTTAATTATTAAGAGTTCTTTTTGCTATACATACAAAAACCTAACAGATTTCTGTTAGGTTTTTTTAGTAGAGAGGGATTAGTTAAAAGTAATAAGTGAATAGTGATTAGTGATTAGTGATTAGGTACAACAACCTATTACCCATAACCTATTAATAATTCCCAACTCATTTTTTGTGTAACTTTGTGAAACCTTCGTGATACTTTGTGATACAGTTTTTTAAATAATAAGTGAATAATAAAAAGTAAAAAGTAATTAGTATTAATATACAACAACCAATTACCCATTACCCATAACCCATTAACTCTATTAAAACCTCCAACTCATAAATGAAAATAATTTAAAATAAAAACAAATGGAAAACAACAATCAAGACGGACAAATTAATATAGAATTAGACGAACAAATTGCAGAAGGCATTTACTCTAATTTAGCAATTATTAACCATTCTAATACAGAGTTTGTGTTAGATTTTATCAGCATTATGCCCGGGGTACCCAAAGCAAAAGTAAAATCACGTATTGTATTAACTCCCCAACATGCCAAGCGCTTACTAAAAGCACTAGGCGAAAACATCCACCGATTTGAAAATACACATGGCGAAATCAAAGAAGGGGAGCAACCCACCATTCCTTTAAATTTTGGACCTGCAGGACAAGCCTAACATTGAAAACTCTTTAAGAAATTAAAGAGTTTTTTATTTTTTGTTAATTATTTATCATTATTATCTAAAATTTAGTAAAAATAAAATAAAAATGATGCAGGGGTGTTATTTATTTAAAAAAA
>NZ_CALFIG010000038.1 GCF_937876455.1 uncultured Flavobacterium sp. | reverse complement strand
TGATAAATGTAATTTTTCTGAAAACCATTTTTCAATTTTCTTTTGCAATAAAAATTTAGCATCTGCTGTTTTGGCACTCATTTCCATAAAATTGCGATAAGAAAGTTCAGCAATTGCGTCTGCATTAGGTTTTCTTGCCAATTGATATTCTTTAAATATAGTGGTCCAATCATCACCATATTGGTTAATTTTTTCCATCAATATGGTGATATCTTCAAAACCGGCATTCATACCGTGCCCATAAAATGGAACAATAGCATGCGCTGCATCACCAATAAGTGCTACTTTATCTTCAAAAGCCCATGGATAACATTTCATTGTAACCAAATAGCTTGTTGGATTTCTGTAAAAATCCTCTATCAAATTTGGCAATACTTCTTTTGTATCTGGAAAATATTCTGCAAAAAAATCAACTAGCTTTGATTTATCTTTTAGAGTTTCGAATGAATTCTCACCCTGATGCGGCATAAACAGTGTACAAGTAAATGTCCCATCTGGATTTGCTAAAGCCATAAGCATAAAATTACCCCTAGGCCATATGTGTAATGAATTTTTATCTAATTTATGTGTTCCATCAGCATTGGCAGGAATATGAAGCTCTTTGTATCCTAATGGAATAAATTCTTGGGAATAATTAAACATACTTTGTCGCTGCATGCGGTGTCTTACTCTTGAAAACGCGCCATCTGCTCCAAAAATTTTATCATATTTTAGCTCATTCCAAACGCCTCTTTCCTCTTTGCCTTCATGAAGTGTGGCTGTGTTTAGTGTGACATCCCAAACTTTATGATTGAAAAAAAAGGTGACTCCAGCCTGCTCCGCTAAATCGACCATTTTTTTATTTAAATTACCCCTTGATAATGAAAAAATAGCTTCGCCTTCTTTTCCATAATATTGATAATTTAGAGGCTCGTGAGGCAAATGAATAGCACGCTTATCTACGGGAATACCAATCTGCTTAATTTCATCAACTAAACCAATTTTTTCTAAAGCGCGCCAACCTCTATTTGACATTACTAAATTTATAGATCTTCCAGAAAAATTTATTTTCCTAATATCTGGACTTCTATCATATACATGAACTGTATGACCCAGTTTTTTTAAATAAATAGCTAACAGCGTACCTACTAAACCAGAACCTACAATAGCTATTTTTTGGGGTGTTTGCATGATTTTTCTAAAAATTGAGTCTCGTTCCCACAGGTAACTTATTGTTTTTAGCTAATACCCCACACATGTGAAACAACATTCTAGCTCCTACATTTCCGTCCCAATCGTCAGACTCACCGGGTGCTACTTCTACTAAGTCAAAACCAATTATATCTTTACCTGAATCTGCTAGTAAATTAAATAAATAAGTCGCTTGTTCAAAAGAAAATCCTCCAGGAACTGGCGTGCCTGTATTAGGGCAATACCAAGGATACATACCATCAATATCAAAAGAGATACAAACTTTTTGAGGCAATTGTGCTATAATTTCTTCACATTGTTGCTTCCATGTTTTGCCTTCAAATTGTGCCTTTTTTAAATCACTATCTGTAAATACTTTCACTCTGCCTTTTGCTTGCTGTACCACATCTACTTCTTGTTCACAAAAATCTCTAATTCCCACTTGTACAATTTTTGAAACTTGAGATAGTTGTAACGTATTATACATGATAGAAGCGTGGGAATATGTGAACCCTTCGTAAGCAATACGCAAATCCATGTGAGCATCTAAATGCAAAATACCGAACGAATCATGCGTTGCTGCTAATGCTTCATAATAGCCAAGTGGTGTACTATGATCACCACCAAGCAAAACCACTTTTTTATCTTTACTTTGCCAAAATTGAATTCGCTCTTTTACTTCAGTATGTAATTCACGGCATACTTTATTTATTTTATCTAAATCGGCTTGTAGAACAGGAAACGTGGCTACGTCTTCTCCGTTTTCTAATGCTTCAATTATTGGCTGCGCTAAACCTTTATATTTTTCCGAATTTTTTGCCCAATGTGCTGGTGCTTCATCCATATATATGCCTAATTTCCATAATTCTGGAAAGTCTTGATGATGTAAATCAACTTGGTAAGAAGCATCTAAAACAGCATTTGGTCCCTCTGAAGCCCCTGCTCCATAACTCACAGTAACTTCCCAAGGAACAGGTACTATTACGATTTCACTTTCTTCTGCTGTAAAAGGTAATCCAAAAACCGTAGCGTCTGCTAAGCCTGGCTGTGATGGATCAAAATTATCTATTTTTTGCTGTTTTGTCATTTTTTATTCTATTTCAAGTTAAAAACAATTTCTTAACTATTTACTGTTTACTATAATCCCTTTTTTTAAAATTTGCCCAAATTCATACATATCTTCGAAAGAGGTATAAAATGGTACTGGAGCTAATCGAATTACATTTGGTTCTCTCCAATCTGTTACCACGCCATTTTGCATTAAATAATTAAACAGTTCTTTTCCTTGGCCGTGAAGATATACCGACAACTGACAACCTCTTTCAGCAGGATTTGAAGGTGTAATTATCTCGAAATTAGCTTGTTCTACTTCTTTATCAATTTCTTGTAAAACAAATTCAAGATAAGATGTAATTAAATTTCTTTTTGCAATTAGTTTATCCATTCCCACCGAATTAAACATTTCAACGGATGCTAAATAAGGTGCTAAAGAAAGTACCGGCAAATTACTTACTTGCCAGCCATTTGCTCCTTGAACTGGATCAAAACTTGGCTCCATTAAAAAACGACGCTCTTTATTGTGGCCATACCAACCTGCAAAACGAGCTAAATTTTTATTTGTATGATGTTTTTCATGTACAAAAAAACCTGAAGCATTTCCTGGCCCAGAATTCATATATTTATAACTACACCACGCAGCGAAATCAACCTGCCAATCGTGTAAATGCATTGCAATATTACCTGCCGCATGGGCTAAATCCCAACCTACCATAGCGCCTTGATCATGACCTGCTTTAGTGATTGCCTGCATATCAAATACTTGACCTGTATAATAATTTACGCCACCAATGATTACAAGTGCTAATTCATCACCTACTTCTTTAATTTTTGCCATTACATCTTTATGATGAATGTTTAATTCTCCCTCACGTCTTTTAACCTCTACGATAGCCTCGCTTGGATTAAACCCAATATTTTTTGCATGAAAAGCAACTTGAGTTTGCAACATATATTGATCTGAAGGAAAGGCTTTTTCTTCGCAAATTATTTTAAACCTAGTAGTTGTAGGTTGATAAAAAGACACCAATAACAAATGTAAGTTTACCGTTAGTGTATTCATGACACCTACTTCTGAAGGTAAAGCCCCAACAATTTTACTTAGTGGCTCACAAAAAAGTTCATGATAATCCCACCATGGTTTATCAGAATAAAAATGTCCTTCTACCGCCATATTAGCCCAATCATTCATAATTTCATCTACATACGATTTTGTAATCTTAGGCTGTAATCCTAACGAATTTCCTGTAAAATAAATAACATCTTTACCGTTATGTTGAGGAAAATAAAATTCATTTTTATAGTGTGCTAATTCATCATTTTCGTCTAACTGTTTTGCAAATTCTCTGGTGTTTTGAAAGTTCATTATGGTTTGTTTTTTTGTGGGGTAAATTTAGCAAATTTTAATGAAAGGTTTGTTAAAATAAAAAAGAGGCTGTTAAATTTAACAGCCTCTTTTTATTTATTATTTCAGTATTAGAGAATTAACATTGCATCTCCGTAAGAATAAAAACGATATTTTTCTTTAATAGCTTCGTCATACGCTTTTTTCATTAAATCATGCCCGCAAAAAGCAGAAATCATCATCAATAAAGTTGATTTTGGTGTGTGAAAATTCGTTACCATACAATCTGCTATACTAAAATCATATGGCGGATAAATAAATTTATTTGTCCATCCCATATATGGATTTAAAGTTCTCATAGAAGACACGGAACTCTCTAAAGCACGCATAGATGTTGTTCCTACACAACAAACTTTAGATTTTCTTACTTTAGCTTTATTTACAATATCACAAGATTCTTGTGTAATCATCATTTCTTCAGAGTCCATTTTATGTTTAGATAAATCTTCTACTTCTACAGGATTAAAAGTACCTAAACCAACATGTAATGTTACTTCTGCAAATTCTATTCCTTTAATTTCTAAACGTTTCATCAAGTGTTTGGAGAAATGCAAACCTGCTGTTGGAGCTGCTACAGCTCCTTCCTCTTTAGCGTAAATAGTTTGGTAACGTTCTGCATCTTCAGGCGTTACTTCTCTATTGATATATTTTGGAATAGGCGTTTCACCTAGCTCAACTAATTTTTGTCTGAATTCTTCATACGAACCATCGTATAAAAAGCGTAACGTTCTTCCACGAGACGTAGTATTGTCAATTACTTCTGCCACAAGAGAATCGTCTTCTCCAAAATACAATTTATTACCAATTCTAATTTTACGTGCTGGGTCTACTAGTACATCCCAAAGACGTTGTTCTGCATTTAATTCTCTTAACAAAAACACTTCAATACGTGCTCCTGTTTTTTCTTTATTTCCATAAAGACGTGCTGGAAATACTTTTGTATTATTTAAAACCATTACGTCTCCATCGTCAAAATAATCAATGATATCTTTAAACATTTTGTGTTCAATAGTTCCTTTTTTTCTATCAACAACCATCAAACGAGACTCATCTCTATTTTCTGCAGGGAATTCGGCAAGTAATTCTTCAGGTAAATTAAAATTAAAGTGCGATAATTTCATATAAAATTTGTATTTAGAATTTAGAATTTAGAATTTTTCTAAATATCTGTTGCAAATATACAATCTGAAAACAGGGGTTGTCAAGTAAAAAGTGATTTATTTTAAATAAGTTTTCTTTTTTTATATGATAAACTCTAATGTAAGGCGGGAATAGGGTTTTAAAAAAAAGCCCCGAACAAATGTCGAGGCTTTTACTATTATCTTTTATTCATTTCAACAAATGGGCGTAATGGATAACCTGTATAGACTTGTCTTGGTCTTCCAATAGGTTCTTTGTTGATACGCATTTCTTTCCATTGTGCAATCCAACCTGGTAATCGTCCGATAGCAAATAATACGGTAAACATATCAGTAGGAATTCCTATAGCGCGATATATAATACCTGAATAGAAATCAACATTTGGATATAATTTTCTCTCTACAAAATAAGGATCAACTAATGCTGCTTCTTCTAATTGTTTTGCAATAGTTAAAATAGGGTCGTTTACTCCTAATTGTGCTAATACTTCGTCAGCTGCTTTTTTAATGATTTTTGCTCTTGGGTCAAAGTTTTTATACACTCTATGTCCAAAGCCCATTAATCTGAATGGATCATTTTTATCTTTTGCTTTTGCTAAATATTTTTGTGCATCTCCTCCATCTTTTTGAATGGCTTCAAGCATTTCTAACACAGCTTGATTAGCACCTCCGTGAAGAGGTCCCCATAAAGCTGAAACACCTGCAGATATTGAAGCAAATAATCCGGCATGAGATGAACCTACAATTCTAACGGTTGATGTAGAACAATTTTGTTCGTGATCAGCGTGTAAAATAAATAATTTATCTAATGCATTTACAATCGTTTGATTAGTTTGATAGGGCCCTGTTGGTAATTCAAACATTAAACGCATGAAATTTTCCACGTATCCTTTTGTATTATCGTAATAGTTTAAAGGATAACCCATCATTTTTCTGTATGTCCAAGTTGCAATAACCAAGAATTTACCCATAGTTTTACAAACTGCTTCATACATTTCTTTTTCATTTTCTACATTAACTACTTTTGGATTAAATGCAGTTAAGGCACTTGTTAATGAAGATAAAACACCCATTGGATGAGCTGTTTTTGGGAAACCATCAATAATGTTTTTCATTTCTTCATTGACTAACGTATATTTTCTAATATCGTTTTCAAATTGAGCTAATTGCTCTTTTGTAGGCAATTCTCCAAAAATTACTAAATAAGAAACTTCTAAAAAGTTAGCCTTTTCTGCTAATTCTTCAATAGAGTAGCCTCTATATCTTAAAATTCCTTCTTCACCATCAAGAAAAGTGATTTCACTTTTACAAGATCCTGAATTTTTGTATCCTGGATCAATTGTAATTGCTCCTGTTGCGCCGCGCAACTTATCAATGTCGATAGCAACTTCATTTTCTGTCCCAACAATTACTGGGAACTCATATTTTTTGCCATCAAGCTCTAATATTGCAGTATTTGACATGATTGTACTATTTTTTTACGTGTAGATTATATTGTATTCTGCGAATTTAACAAATAAATATTGAAATTTAAAATTATTAAATAGATAAATTGCATAATAGATATATATAAAATCTATTACAAAAAAAGAGCGTCTTATCTGTATAAAAAAAGCCGATACTATTCTATCGGCTTTAGTTTATGATCAATTAAATACTAATTTATTTTTTAATTTTAAAAGCATTTACACCTGGAAAATAGGCTACGTCTGCTAATTCTTCTTCTATTCTTAATAATTGATTGTATTTTGCCATACGATCAGAACGAGAAGCTGAACCTGTTTTAATTTGACCACAATTTAAGGCCACGGCTAAATCGGCAATGGTATTGTCTTCTGTTTCACCTGAACGATGAGACATTACAGAAGTGTATCCTGCATTATGAGCCATATTAACAGCCGCAATTGTTTCAGAAAGTGTTCCTATTTGGTTTACTTTAATCAAAATTGAATTAGCAATTCCGTTATCAATTCCTTTGGCTAAACGCTCTACATTAGTAACAAATAAATCATCACCAACTAATTGTACTTTATCGCCAATCTTTTCAGTTAATAATTTCCACCCTTCCCAATCATCTTCATACATTCCATCTTCTATGGAAATAATAGGGTATTTTGTAGCTAATTCTGCTAAATAAGTAGCTTGTTCTTCTGATGTTCTAATTTTACCTGTTTCACCTTCAAATTTTGTGTAGTCGTATTTTCCGTTTACATAAAATTCTGAAGCTGCACAATCAAGAGCTACCATCACATCTGCACCAAATATATATCCTGCTTTTTCAACAGCTAATTTGATTGAATCTAATGCGTCTTCTGTACCACCAGCTAAATTAGGTGCAAATCCACCTTCATCACCTACTGCAGTAGATAAATTTCTATCGTGTAATACTTTTTTAAGATTATGGAAAATTTCCGTACCCATTTGCATTGCATGAGTAAATGATTTTGCTTTTACTGGCATAATCATAAATTCTTGAAAAGCGATTGGCGCATCAGAATGCGAACCTCCATTGATGATATTCATCATAGGAACAGGTAACGTATTACCCGATACTCCTCCTACATATCTATATAATGGCATTCCTAATTCGTTAGCAGCAGCTTTTGCAACAGCTAATGATACCCCTAAAATAGCGTTAGCTCCTAAATTTGATTTATTTGGAGTACCGTCTAATTCAATCATCATTTTATCAATAGCATTTTGTTCAAAAACTGACATTCCTACCAATTCGGAAGCAATTGTTATATTCACATTTTCAACAGCTTTATATACTCCCTTACCCATAAAAGCTTGTCCGCCATCTCTTAATTCTACAGCTTCATGCTCACCTGTAGACGCTCCACTAGGTACAGCTGCTCTACCTAAAATACCATTCTCTGTAATTACATCTACTTCAACAGTAGGATTACCTCTAGAATCTAATATTTGTCTTGCATGTACTTTAATTATTATACTCATATAGTTTAATTTAGAAAATAAAATTTCAATTAATTTAATTTGTTTAGATATACAAAATTAAGGATTAAGTACTTCTTACATCTATAAAAAGAATACAATTTATAAACGATAACGTTTTAGTTTTTAGCTGTTTTTATATTTTCAATAAATTGATCAAAAAGATAGCTGGAATCATGTGGTCCTGGACTAGCTTCAGGATGGTATTGTACCGAAAAACAGTTTTTGCTTTTCATTCGCATTCCTGCTACAGTTCCGTCATTTAAATGCACATGAGTAAGTTCGAAATCGGGATGTTTTTCTAGCTCTTCTTTCACTACTGCAAATCCATGGTTTTGCGATGTAATTTCTCCTTTACCTGTGAGTATATTCTTTACAGGATGATTTATTCCTCTATGCCCATTAAACATTTTGTAGGTTGAGATTCCGTTTGCTAAAGCAATTACTTGATGTCCTAAACAAATTCCAAATAATGGCTTATTATCACCCAAAATTTGTCGTGCAACTTCTTGTGCAGCAAACAATGGATCTGGGTCACCAGGGCCATTAGACAGAAAATATCCGTCTGGATTAAAACTTTTCAGGTCTTCGTAACTTGCATTATATGGAAAAATTTTGATGTAGCAATCTCTACTCGCTAAGTTTCGTAAGATATTTGTTTTTATACCCAAATCTAACGCAGAAATTTTATACGTGGCTTGTTCATCTCCAAAGAAATAAGGCGATGTAGTTGAAACTTTTGAAGCCAACTCTAATCCTTTCATGTCGGGCATTTCAGCTAATTTAGCTTTTAAAGTATCAAGAGGTGTGTCATCTGTACATATTACCCCGTTCATAGCGCCGTTATCTCGAATATAACTTACCAATGCTCTCGTGTCTACATCAGAAATAACAATTAAGTTTTGTTTGTCTAAATATTCGTATAAACTTTCTGAAGCATCTGGTCTAGAATAAGTAAAACTAAAATTTTTACAAACTAAGCCTGCAATTTTTACGCCATCTGATTCAACTTCTTTTTCGTTCACACCATAATTTCCGATGTGAGCATTTGTTGTAACCATAATTTGACCATAATAAGAAGGGTCTGTAAAAATTTCTTGGTATCCAGTAGTTCCTGTGTTAAAAGCTATTTCTCCAAATGTTGTACCAGCAATACCCACGGATTTTCCGTAAAATATTGTACCATCTTTCAGTAGCAATAATGCTTGAGGTCTATTTGTATATTTCATGTTGTGTTGTTGTATGTTGCAAAGTTAAATATTAATTATTAGATATAAAAAAAGGATAAACATTACGTTTACCCTTTTTATATTTAAATCAATATTTTCATGATTATTCAGCAGCTTCAGAATTTTCTTCTGTAGTTTCAACAGCTGGTGTTTCAGCAACTGGTGCATCCTCCACTTTTTTAGCTCTACTTCTACGAGTTGTTTTCTTAGCTTCTTTTTTAGTAGCATTATATAATGTATTGAAATCTACTAATTCAATCATTGCCATATCAGCGTTATCCCCAAGACGATTACCCAATTTAATAATACGAGTATATCCTCCTGGACGGTCACCAACTTTAGCAGCTACTTCTCTGAATAATTCAGTAACAGCATATTTATTTCTCAAATACGAGAAAACGATACGTCTATTGTGAGTAGTATCTTCTTTAGATTTAGTAACAAGCGGTTCTACAAATTGTTTCAAAGCTTTTGCTTTTGCCACAGTAGTATTAATACGCTTATGTTCAATTAACGAACAAGCCATATTAGCAAGCATAGCTTTTCTATGTCCTGTTTGTCTACTTAAATGATTAAATTTTTTTCCGTGTCTCATGACGTCTTTTTTTTAACCTTCATCTTGCATCAATCCACTTTGGAGAGCAAAATATGAAGTAATTTATTCTTTATCTAACTTGTATTTTGTTAAGTCCATACCGAAATTAAGTCCTTTAACAGCGACTAATTCGTCTAACTCTGTTAAAGATTTTTTACCGAAATTACGGAATTTCATTAAGTCATTTTTATTGAAAGAAACTAAGTCTCCTAGCGTATCAACGTCAGCCGCTTTTAAACAATTTAAAGCTCTTACTGATAAATCCATATCTACAAGTTTAGTTTTTAACAACTGTCTCATGTGTAAAGATTCTTCATCGTAAGATTCAGTTTGAGCAATTTCATCAGCCTCTAATGTAATTCGCTCATCTGAGAATAACATAAAATGATGAATTAGAGTTTTAGCTGCTTCTGTTAATGCATCTTTTGGATGAATAGAACCATCAGTAATGATTTCAAAAACTAATTTTTCATAATCAGTTTTTTGTTCCACACGATAGTTTTCAATTGAATACTTAACATTTTTTACAGGCGTATAGATAGAGTCTGTAAAGATGGTACCAATTGGAGCATTTTGTTTTTTATTCTCTTCAGCTGGAACATAACCTCTACCTTTTTCAATAGTAAGTTCCATGTTGATGTTAGTTTTACTATCAAGATTACAAATTACCAATTCAGGGTTTAACACTTGAAAACCAGAAATAAATTTTTGGAAATCACCTGCAGTAATTTGATCTTTTCCTGATAAAGAAATAGAAACAGACTCATTATCAATATCCTCAATTTGACGTTTAAAACGCACTTGTTTTAAGTTTAAGATAATTTCTGTTACATCTTCTACAACACCTGAAATAGTAGAGAACTCATGTTCCACACCATCAATTTTAACAGATGTTATAGCAAAACCTTCAAGAGAAGAAAGTAAAACTCTTCTTAGTGCATTACCAACAGTCAATCCGTAACCAGGTTCTAAAGGTCTAAATTCAAATTTACCTTCAAAATCGGTTGAATCGATCATGATAACTTTATCGGGCTTTTGAAAATTAAATATTGCCATATTTTCGACTAATGTCAATTATTATTTGTTATACAACTCAACGATTAGTTGCTCTTTGATATTTTCTGGAATTTGAATTCTTTGAGGTACAGCAACAAAAGTACCTTCTTTTGTATCGTTATTCCAAGTAATCCATTCATACACAGTAGATGAATTAGCTAAAGAACGATCGATAGCTTCTAGAGATTTTGATTTTTCACGAACAGCTACTTTATCACCAGGTTTAAGGTGGTAAGAAGGAATGTTCACTACTTCTCCATTCACAGTAATATGTCTGTGTGAAACTAATTGACGAGCGCCTCTACGAGTAGGAGCTACACCCATTCTGTAAACTACGTTATCTAAACGAGACTCACATAATTGTAAAAGGATTTCACCTGTTACACCTGAAGCAGCTGATGCTTTTTCAAAAAGGTTTCTGAATTGACGCTCTAAAATACCATAGGTATATTTAGCTTTTTGCTTTTCCATTAACTGAACAGCATATTCAGATTTTTTTCCTCTTCTTTTAGCCAAACCATGTTGTCCAGGAGGATAGTTTCTTTTTTCGAAGGCTCTGTCTTCTCCGAAAATAGCTTCGCCGAATTTACGTGCGATTTTTGTTTTTGGACCAGTATATCTTGCCATTTCTAAATTTAAATTAAGGTAGGGATTATGAATTAAGGTCTTTCCTTCGATAATCTAATTCCTACCTAGTTTATACTAATAATTATACTCTTCTTCTTTTTGGAGGACGACATCCATTGTGAGGCATTGGAGTTACATCAATAATTTCTGTAACTTCAATTCCACTATTATGGATAGATCTGATAGCAGATTCTCTACCGTTTCCAGGACCTTTAACGTAAACTTTTACTTTTTTTAGTCCAGCTTCAATAGCCACTTTTCCACAATCTTCAGCGGCCATTTGAGCTGCATATGGAGTGTTCTTTTTAGAACCTCTAAAGCCCATTTTACCGGCAGAAGACCAAGAAATAACTTCACCTTTCTTATTTGTCAAAGAAATGATGATATTGTTAAAAGTAGCGTTAATATGCGCTTCTCCAGAAGACTCAACGATAACTTTACGTTTTTTTGTAGTTGCCTTAGCCATATTACTTACTTATTATTTAGTTGCTTTTTTCTTGTTAGCAACAGTTTTTCTTTTACCTTTTCTTGTTCTCGAATTGTTTTTCGTTCTTTGTCCTCTTAAAGGAAGTCCCGCTCTATGACGGATTCCTCTTTGACAACCGATATCCATTAAACGTTTAATGTTTAATTGAATTTCAGAACGTAGTTCACCTTCGATTTTAAATGATGAAACCGCTTCACGGATTGCTCCGATTTCGTCATCATTCCAATCAGATACTTTTTTATCCTGACTAACCTGAGCTTTTTCTAAAATCTCAGTAGCTCTGCTTTTACCAACACCAAAAATGTATGTTAAAGCAATAATTCCTCTTTTGTTTTTAGGTATATCAACCCCTGCAATTCTTGCCATAATTATCCTTGTCTTTGTTTAAATCTAGGATTCTTTTTATTAATAACGTATAATCTACCTTTTCTACGCACGATAATACATTCTGCGCTTCTTTTTTTAACTGATGCTCTTACTTTCATTTTAATAGCCTTTAGTATCTATAAGTAATTCTAGCTTTTGACAAATCATAAGGGCTCATTTCAAGTTTTACCTTGTCGCCTGGTAGTAATTTAATGTAATGCATACGCATTTTACCAGAGATATGAGCAATTACAACATGTCCATTTTCTAATTCTACACGGAACATAGCATTTGACAATGCCTCTACTATTGAACCGTCTTGTTCTATTGCTGATTGTTTTGCCATAATATTATTAAGCTACAGCTTTTCTATTTTTACCACTTTTCATTAAGCCATCATAATGTTTATTTAACAAATACGAATTGATTTGTTGAATAGTGTCGATTGCAACTCCAACCATGATGATTAATGAAGTTCCGCCATAAAAATAAGCCCAAGAACCTTGTACATTTAATAATCCGTGAATAATTGCTGGGAACACAGCTATTAATGCTAGGAAAATAGAACCAGGGAAGGTTATAAGCGACATCAATTTATCAAGAAAATCTCCTGTTTCAGCTCCGGGTTTAATACCTGGAATGAAACCTCCACTTCTTTTTAAATCATCTGCCATTTTATTTGTTGGCACCGTAATGGCGGTGTAAAAATACGTAAAAATTATAATTAATAATGCAAAAACAACATTATATACTAATCCAAACGGATCTTTAAACATACTTGAGATGCTTAAAGCAGCGTCAGACTTAGATAATCCAGCGATTGCAGCAGGTATAAACATAATTGCTTGCGCAAAAATAATTGGCATAACTCCTGCAGAATTTAATTTTAAAGGGATAAATTGTCTATTATCACCTAAAGAATCAACTTCAAAATCACCAGAAACAGATCTTCTAGCATATTGAACCTGTACTTTTCTTAATGCCATTACTAATAAAATACATGCTATTATTACTAATAACCATATAATTATTTCAATAACAATTTTCATGATTCCACCATTATTTTGAGATACTGCTGATCCAATTTCTTGGATAAACGCTTCTGGCATTCTAGCCAAAATACCTACCATTATTAATAATGAAATACCATTTCCAATTCCTTTTTCAGTTATTCTTTCACCTAACCACATGGCAAAAATTGTGCCTGTTACGATGATTAATACTGAACCGAATAACGGGAAGAAACTGAAAAAATCGCCACTGAATGCATCTCCTGGTAATGTATTTTTTAGATTATAAATATAACCAGGACCTTGTACTAGGGTAATACCTATTGTTAACCAACGAGTAATTTGATTCAATTTCTTTCTACCACTTTCACCATCTTTTTGTAGTTTTTGTAAATACGGAATAGCAATTCCCATTAATTGTACCACAATAGATGCAGATATGTATGGCATGATTCCCAATGCAAAGATAGAAGCTTCTGAAAAAGCGCCTCCTGTAAACACATTGATTAACCAACCAATACCTTGATCTGTTTGGTTAGAAAGATTTTGCAATTTAGTTGCATCAATCCCTGGTAAAGTTACTTGTGAACCGAAACGGTACACAAGTAAAATTCCTAGCGTAACTAAAATTTTATTTTTTAGTTCTTCTATCTTCCAAACATTGACTAATGAATCTATAAATTTCTTCATCTTGTTTTAAGAATTATAAAGTTACTGCTTCACCTCCAGCTGCTTCAATAGCTGCTTTCGCTGTTGCGGTAAATTTGTGAGCACTTACTTTTAGTTTAGCTTTTAGCTCACCTCTTCCTAAAATCTTAACCAAGCTATTTTTAGTAGCTAAACGATTTTCTACTAATACTGTAAAATCTACAGTATCTGTAACAATACCATTATCAACTAAATTTTGTAATGTATCAAGATTTACACCTTGATATTCTACTCTATTGATATTTTTGAAACCAAATTTTGGAACTCTTCTTTGTAACGGCATTTGACCACCTTCAAAACCAATTTTTTTAGAGTATCCTGAACGAGATTTTGCTCCTTTGTGACCTCTTGTAGAAGTACCACCTTTTCCAGAACCTTGTCCTCTACCTACTCTTTTATTTTGGTTGTGAGTTGACCCTTCAGCCGGTTGTAAGTTACTTAAATTCATAACTATTCGTGTTATTTAGTTTCTTCTACAGAAACTAAGTGTTTAACTTTATTTACCATTCCAAGGATAGCAGGACTTGCATCGTGCTCAACAACTTGTCCCATTTTACGAAGACCTAATGCTTCTAACGTTCTTTTTTGAACTAATGGACAGTTGATTTTACTTTTCACTTGTTTTACTAAAATTTTTGCCATGATTTCCTTGTATTATTAACCTTTAAATACTTTGTCTAATGATACACCTCTTTGTTTAGCAACTGTTGCAGCGCTTCTCATCTGTAGTAAAGCATCAAAAGTAGCTTTTACCACATTATGAGGGTTAGATGAACCTTGAGATTTAGATAATACATCATGGATTCCAACTGATTCTAATACTGCACGTACAGCACCACCGGCAATTACTCCAGTACCGTGTGACGCAGGCATTAAGAATACTCTAGCCCCACCAAATTTACCTTTTTGCTCGTGAGGAACAGATTGTCCACTTAAAGGAATTTTTACTAAATTTTTCTTTGCATCTTCAACTGCTTTTGCAATTGCTTCAGATACATCTTTAGATTTTCCTAATCCGTGTCCAACTACTCCGTTTTCATCACCTACTACAACGATAGCAGAGAAACCAAATGCTCTACCTCCTTTAGTAACTTTAGTAACACGATTAACACTTACCAAACGGTCTTTTAATTCAAGACCTGCTGGTTTTACTAATTCTACGTTTTTATAATTGTGATACATATCCTAATTAGAATTTAAGTCCAGCTTCTCTAGCTCCTTCAGCTAATGATTTAACACGTCCGTGATATAAATTTCCACCTCTATCAAAAGAAATGGTAGTTATACCCGCTTTAAGAGCTTTTTCAGCTATCAATTTTCCTACTGCGTTAGCAGTTTCAATTTTAGTACCTTTAGTAGCAATTTCTTTGTCTCTTGAAGAGGCTGCAACTAAAGTAACACCGTTTACATCATCTATGATTTGTGCATAGATTTCCTTATTACTTCTAAAAACAGAAAGTCTAGGTTGAGCAGCAGTTCCGCTTACAGTCTTTCTGATTCTGAACTGTATTCTTTGTCTTCTTTCAGATTTTGTTAATGACATAACTTTAATTTTTAAGCTGATTTACCTGCTTTTCTTCTTAATTCTTCACCAACAAACTTAACTCCTTTACCTTTGTAAGGTTCTGGTTTACGGAAAGATCTGATTTTAGCAGCTACTTGTCCTAAAAGTTGTTTGTCAAATGATGTTAATTTTACTATCGGATTCTTACCTTTTTCTGAGATTGTTTCTACTTTCACTTCAGAAACGATTTCTAATATGATGTTGTGAGAAAAACCTAAAGCTAAGTCTAATTTTTGACCTGCATTAGAAGCTCTATAACCAACTCCTACTAGTTCTAATTCTTTTGTGAAACCTTCAGAAACACCTACAATCATATTATTGATTAAGGCACGATACAATCCGTGTTTCGCTCTTTCAGTTTTATAATCAGATGAACGTTCAACGATAACTTGGTTATCTTCGATTTTTACCGTTACATCAGAAAAATCCTGAGAAAGCTCGCCTAATTTTCCTTTTACTGTAACTACAGCATCTTTAACTTCTACAGTTACTCCTGCTGGAATTGCAATTGGATTTTTACCTATTCTTGACATTCTCTTGGTCTTTTTATTAGTATACGTAACAAATTACTTCACCACCCACATTTAATTGTTTAGCTTGCTTTCCTGTCATTACACCTTTAGATGTAGAAACGATTGCAATTCCTAAACCATTTAAGATTCTAGGGATGTTTGTTGAACTTGCATATTTACGTAAACCTGGTTTACTAATTCTTTGGATATCTCTAATTACTGCTTCTTTAGTATCTTTATCATACTTTAAAGCGATTTTGATTGTACCTTGAACGGAACTATCATCAAATTTGTAACTTAAGATATATCCTTGATCGAATAAAATCTTAGTGATTTCTTTTTTAAGATTAGAAGCTGGGATTTCTACCACTTTGTGGTTAGCTCTCACGGCATTTCTGATTCTTGTTAAAAAATCTGCAATAGGATCTGTATACATATTTATGAAATTGTGACTATGGTTTTCAATAAACACTCGTTTACTGAACCTTTAATCAATTAATAAAATTTAAGTTTCTTACCAGCTTGCTTTTTTAACTCCTGGTATTAATCCTTGATTTGCCATTTCACGGAATGTTACACGTGAAATACCAAATTGTCTCATGTACCCTCTCGGTCTTCCTGTTAATTTACATCTGTTGTGTACTCTAACTGGACAAGAATTTTTTGGTAATTTTTGTAAACCTTCAAAATCTCCAGCTTCTTTTAAAGCTTTTCTTTTTTCAGCATACTTTTCTACTAATGCAATTCTTTTCACCTCACGGGCTTTCATAGATTCTTTAGCCATAACTTAATTCTTTTTAAAAGGTAATCCTAATTCTGCTAATAATGATTTTGCCTCTTTATCTGTATTTGCAGAAGTTACAAATGTAATGTCAAACCCGGCAATTTTGTTTACTTTATCAATATCAATTTCTGGGAAAATGATTTGTTCTAAAACACCTAAGTTATAATTACCTCTTCCGTCAAATCCAGTTGATTTGATACCACCAAAATCTCTTACACGAGGTAAAGCTGAAGTAATAAGTCTATCTAAAAACTCATACATTCTTTCTCCTCTTAAAGTAACTTTAGCACCAATAGGCATCCCTTTTCTTAATTTAAAAGACGCAACGTCTTTCTTAGAAATAGTAGGAACTGCTTTTTGTCCTGTAATTTTAGTTAATTCTTCAACTGCGTAATCAACTAATTTTTTATCAGAAACAGCAGCACCAACGCCACGGCTAATTACAATTTTTTCTAATTTTGGAACTTGCATTACATTCTTGTAACCAAATTCTTCTCTCAAAGCAGCAATAACTCTACTTTTATATTCTTCCTTTAGTCTAGGTAAATAAGCCATAACTATAATACTTGATTAGATTTTTTTGAAAATCTTACTTTCTTATCTCCTTCTATTTTAAAACCTACTTTAGTAGTTCCTTTTGTTTTAGGATCAATTAAAGCAATGTTTGAAATTTGTATAGGAGCTTCTTTTTTCACAATTCCGCCTTGAGGATTTTGCGCACTAGGTTTCGTATGTTTTGAAACCATGTTTACACCTTCTACTACGGCTTTATTTTTTTCACGAAGAACTCGTAACACTTTTCCCTCTTGACCTTTATGGTCACCAGCGATAACTCTTACTAGATCTCCTGATTTAATTTTTAGCTTTATCATATCTATTTAGAATTAAAGCACTTCAGGTGCTAATGATACAATTTTCATGAATTGTTTTTCACGAAGTTCTCTTGCTACGGGACCAAAAACACGAGTACCTCTCATTTCACCAGCAGCATTTAATAACACACATGCGTTGTCATCAAATCTGATGTATGAACCGTCGGCTCTTCTCACTTCTTTTTTAGTACGTACAACAACTGCAGTTGATACCGCTCCTTTTTTAACGTTTCCGTTAGGAGTAGCATCTTTAATAGAAACTACAATTTTATCTCCAACAGAGGCATAACGACGTTTCGTTCCTCCTAATACACGTATAGTTAAAACTTCTTTAGCTCCCGTGTTATCTGCTACTTTTAATCTTGATTCTTGTTGTACCATAATTACTTCGCTCTTTCAATGATTTCAACTAATCTCCAACATTTAGTTTTAGATAAAGGTCTTGTTTCCATGATCTTTACTGTATCACCAATGTTACAGTCATTTTTTTCGTCGTGTGCAACATATTTCTTTGTTTTTAACACGAACTTACCGTATAAAGGGTGTTTTACTCTTCTTGTTTCAGAAACAACAATAGATTTCTCCATTTTGTTGCTAGTAACAACACCAACTCTTTCTTTTCTTAAATTTCTTTTTTCCATCTTTCAGTAGAATACAATTAGTGTAACTATCGTTTGCTTATTTCTGTAGCAACCCTAGCTACTTCTCTTCTCAATGTTCTTAATTGAAGCGGATTAGCAATTGGAGAAATGGTATGAGCCATTTTTAACTCCATATAAGACTTCTTCAATTCACCAAGTTTGTTTTGTAACTCAGCTACTGATAGATTTGATAATTCTGATTTTTTCATAATTAAATTTTATTATGCTTCGAAATCTCTAGCAACTACAAACTTAGTTTTTACAGGAAGTTTTTGAGCTGCTAAGCGTAAAGCTTCTTTAGCAATAGAAAGTGGCACGCCACCAACTTCAAACATAATTCTTCCTGGTTTTACAACTGCAGCCCAATATTCGACTGCACCTTTTCCTTTACCCATACGTACTTCAAGTGGTTTTTTCGTAATTGGTTTGTCTGGGAAAATTTTAATCCATAATTGACCTTCTCTTTTCATATAACGAGTTGCAGCGATACGTGCAGCTTCAATTTGACGAGAAGTAATAAAGCATGAATCTAAAGATTTTATTCCAAACATACCATTAGAAAGTACATGACCTCTTTGAGAGACCCCTTTCATTTTACCCTTCTGTACCTTACGGTATTTTGTTCTTTTAGGTTGTAACATTTCTCTTTAATTTAAAATAATTACTTTCTTTTGCGTTGGTTTGGTTTACCATTTCCTTTTGGAGAAGATGATCCTGTAGATTTTGGTCCTTTTTTGTCCATACCTACTAACGGAGAAAGATCTCTTTTCCCGTAAACTTCACCTTTCATTATCCATACTTTGATACCCATTCTACCGTAAGTAGTATGTGCTTCAGCTAATGAATAATCAATATCTGCTCTGAAAGTTGATAATGGAATTCTACCTTCTTTGAAGTGCTCAGAACGTGCCATTTCAGCGCCATTTAAACGACCAGAAATCATAACTTTGATTCCTTCTGCGTTCATTCTCATAGCTGCAGCAATAGCCATTTTTATTGCTCTTCTGTAAGAAATTCTACTTTCAATTTGACGCGCAATAGAATTTGCTACTAAATAAGCATCTAATTCTGGTCTTTTGATTTCGAAAATATTAATTTGAATTTCCTTATCAGTAATTTTCTTAAGTTCTTCTTTCAACTTGTCTACCTCTTGACCTCCTTTACCAATGATGATACCTGGACGAGCCGTAGTGATAGTAACGGTTACAAGTTTTAAAGTTCTCTCGATAATTATTTTTGATACACTAGCTTTTGCTAAACGAGCGTGGATATACTTTCTGATTAGATCGGAAGAGCACACGTCTGAACTCCAGTCACCGATGTTTATCTCG
>NZ_CALFIG010000037.1 GCF_937876455.1 uncultured Flavobacterium sp. | reverse complement strand
TTTCAGTCTGCCCGTTAGTACTTGTAGCCGTATAGCCATTATTAGTACCATAATGAGGGAAGTCAGAGTCTAATGTAAATACACTTTTCTTACATCCTGTGGCAGTATGACCATTAAGATTATAAGCACCACCGCCAATACAAGTGTCATCAGGCGCAGCACTCGCAGAAACAGCCATGCCATCATTAGTAAATATGTTCCCGCTAGAGTCCATATCAGTTAATGACTCGCCTTCATCTACACTACCAAAGTAAGTGATAGTTCTTGTTCTATTTCTACCATCAGTAGTTTGATAGTCGAATATCTTAGAGTAAACCTGTTCCTGACCGCCCGAAGCACGTTGAACCTGACCACCTCCAAAAACAAACGGCTTATACCAATTAGCTTCTTCAACAGTATCACCAATTTGACCGAACAATGTTGGAGGCAATAAACCTACACTATCGTCAGGGCAAATGAATGAATATACATTACTCACTTCTGTGCGGGTATCTGCCGAAATAGGTATCCATCCGCCTGGGCGATACACAGCAGGCACAGCGCCATCAGTAGTACATTGCGTTACTAAACCTTGTCCAATAATTCTAGGGTCACGCACAGCCCGCATAATAGAGAAACCCGATATTTCATTAGCTATCTCAGGGGTAATAGTAATGCCTGAGAATTTAATACCTGAAGGATTAAGCGAATAAACTAAATCACCTGAATAAAGGTCGGCTATCATTGAGCCGTTTTTATCATTTAAGCTAGGGAATGTATAATCTGTAATCCATTTAGCGTAGTAAGGATTGCCTTTTTTATCGTAAAACACAATAGCAAAGCGGTATTTCTCTCCCGACCAATAGCCTTGTGCATGGTTATGAACGGCAGGGTCTTTATAATCCCAATACCCTTGCGGCTGCACCCCATCGCCTTCTAATAGGATATAATTATCTCGTCTGTCGCCACCGCTTGTTGTATATCTATTTCTAGTTACAACAGGGCGAATAACAGGCGTTCCCGTGGTTGTATAAGTGGTTGAGCCTGCAATTCCCGTGAACACTTCGCCTGCCGAATATACTGTGCCTGCGGGCGGATAAGTTACAGTACCACCGCTAACCACTACATATCTTTCCCAAGGCTTAATAGTACCTGAAACGGGATTAGCATTACTTGCAGGTGCGCAGGTGTCATATACCATACCGCCTAAGCTACAACTGTCAGCATCGTTATGCACAAGCATAGGATATTGAAATGCAGCGGCGGTAATGGATGAAATATCAAAGTCAAATTCTTTTCTCTCAGTAGTGTTAGCAACTAAGATATAATTCTTATTAGTAGTAAGTGTTTTAGCAGTTAAGATATTGGCGGGAAACAAAGTAATTTGGTCAATAGTCAAATCTCCCAATGAAGTACTACCGCTATGCGTTACTACCATTGTAGTTGCAGTAATTTCTACCTTATTTACAATACCTATGTTTCTTATAGTAAGATTGCTTGCGTCAAATTCAGCAACCGCCAATTCTACAAACTCAAAATTGGTGTCTAAATTGTCTAGTTGAATGTTTACCGACTTGCCACTATTCAATAACTCGGTAGTAGTACCACCACCAACAAAATTGTGATAGTTATTAGCTACTAAATAAGCCGTATCATTATCAGTACCTACGTGTACAGGCGCACTACCGTAACTCCAACTTGTTTGAATTCCATTAGAATTAGATAGTCTATAAAAGTAAATCTTATTGCCACAGTAAACATTACCCGTGCCGTAAGAATCAAATTGAATACCGCCTAATGAACGCTCAGGCTGAAAATCTAATAACTCATAAGGATAATAAACAATAACTTTAGTTATTGGGCTTGTTAAGTCAGTATAAAAAGAAGTGCCCGCTGTTGTGGCAGTAAACACATTGCCAAGGCCAGGGCCATATTCAGTGCCATCGTATTGAATAACACCCTCTACTACCATATACTGAGTGCCATCAACTAAGCTACCACTAGCAATGTAATCTGTAAATCTAGGGTCTGAAATATTGAATGTGCGTGGTTGATTATAATTATCAGTCCAATAAATCCTTTGTACTAATTCATTCTCTTTAAAAGAAAATCCTTCTACTCTATGTTTCCATGTAGCATTTAGGTTAGCATGGTGATACAATGGAATATACCCGCTGTTATACTGCCCCGATTTTAGATAAGGTTGTATTCCTTCTCCGTATGGCAGCCATTCTACTAATCCTATCTCTAAATACCCACCATTCTCATTATTGTTAGTTGACAATACAACTAGCTTGTCGGCAAATGAAATGAAGCCAATAGGCATAGGAATAGCCCCTTGACCATTATAATCAGTTTCATAAGGAATGTTTAAAGCAAAGCATCTTACATTACCCAAAGCATCTTTAACCTCATAATTCTTACCGTCTTGTGAGATAACATTACAATTGTTCATGTACCGCCAAGTGCCGTCAGGCTGCATGGCAATATTCATGTCACTTGTTAATCCCTTAGTAAATGAATTTATATGCTCCATGTCTTAGCCCCAAATAAAGTAAGAATTGCCGAGCGTGGTATACATTCCCTCCCAAAGACCTCTGCCTGAGTGTGGGTTTGTGTACATCCTTGATACCTCTTGTTGTTGAGTAAATGTAAGTCTGTTATCTTCTGCTCTTGCGTGGCGGCATAATCTATCCCATTCAGCCATAGCCCGCATAGCACGTCTATCGTCAATGTAATTAGGATTAGCTTTCCTATCTAAATATTTCCAAATGATAAATTCACGAATAGCCTCTACATGATTTTCTCCAATCTCCATAAAGCCATCACAATCAGTTTTGAATTTAAGATATTGAATAGTCAATACTTGACCGTCCAAATCATTATCAAAGATTATCTTGTTGTTTTGAATAGTGTAATTTCTATATCCAAAAGATACAGTTTCATTAATAGCACTACCTACATCAATTACTAAAAAGGCTGCTTGCCCCGATAGTGTTGTATTAGTGAATGATTGGTTGCCGCAAAACTGAGCAAGTAAATTACCGCAGTCAGTACCATAATCTCCCATCACCGCCACTTCTACAAGCACACAGTCATTAGGGATAGGTGCTGCACATCCGCAAATAGTAACTACTGTTTTAGTTCTCTCATATTGCCCCGCAGAGCCTATTTCCTTCTCAGCTAATGAAGCTAAGCGTGTAAAAAATGGAACATCCTTATCATGGTCAATGCCCAAGAAATCCTGAGCATCAATGATAGCGTTCTTCATAGATACTAATTTATTAACACTCATCCTGCAATTCTATATGGTTGAAATGAATTAAACAAATGTTCACTTATTCTCTTCTTTAACTTAGCGTCAGTTTCAAAAACAAGTTTACCTCCCTTATGGCTTTTATCAGTGAATTGAACAGAATAAACAATGCCTAATCTTTTATAATTCACTTTCTCAATACTACCGATATAGTTACCCTTTACATACTTGCCCTTAGCCGCCAAATTGCGGGAAGGCAAATGATTCTCCACCGTCTTACCTACTATCTCAATAGTTATGTTATTATCCACCTCTACCTTGCCATATTTAAGCAAAGGCTCTACAATAGCGTATTCTACATAGTCCAACCAAATTCTATCCACATCAGATAGCTTAATAGTTTTCTTATACTTTCTACGCATCATTTTTTTTACGTTTCTTCTAATGCTAAGCCAATTAAATTTAGTCCTTATCTTCATTGCACTTTCTGAGCATCATCAATACTATCGTTTCTGTTATCAGGAATAGCATTTCTTTCAATACCAAATTCCTCAGTCATCACTTTAATCTGAATACGTCTAATCATATCGCCCGATGCAGGATAAGGGTCTGTAAAGCGATATGACTGCACTTGACTGTAATTATATACTTTACCATTAGTAGTGGTGAAAGAGTTAGTAGAATTGGCTGTAAACGTGCTATTAGCTGCGTAATAAACATTGTTGTATGTTATGCCGCCATATTTTACGATATATGTAGTGCCACTCACTAATGAACCACTTGCAACGGGTGTGCTAGTGATTAAATAACCATCTTCAGGGTTAAGTAATATTGCCACTGCCTTAATCTTTTCAACTACCTTACTAACATACAAATCAGTGTTTACACGGAAGTAATACATGAATAAAGAATTGCTATGCTCAGCGGGCGTATTAAACCAACGATACATGGGCTTAGGCGTGATAGTGTATTTACCGCAAACAGAAGATAAAGAGTAAAGCCCTAAATCTTGATTGCCATTTTTACTAGTGATACTCACTAATTGCGGAATAGTAGTTTTAGATACATTGCATGAGCAAGTAACTGTAATGTCATCCGCCGCATTTACTTCGTAACAAGTGAGTGTACCAAGGTTAGTTAACCAAGTCATATCAACTAATCCCGTTTCAGCGTAATCCGCTCTAATTAGTTCAGCACGAGCATTATCAATAAGGTAAGACATAAGATTATCATCAAATCTGCTGTCATCCGTAATCTTGATTTTACTTAGAAGATTGATTGTAGCATCTATAATATTTTTCTTTGTTGCAGACATTTAATGGCGCTTTTACACAGTCCTAATATACGGATAATTTTAACACTTAAAAACGCAACCTTTTCAGTAATTTTAAGTAAAACCTTACAAACCTGTAATAAAAATAAAAACAAATAAATCCTTACAAATCTGTAATGAACAACTATAAGAAATTAAACTCAAACATCCTTTTAATGCTATTCTTGTCAATGGCTGTTAATCTAATGCTGATTGTATCCTGCAAATTAATGCAGCTACATGAAAAGGATATGCAAAATGAACTTGAATATAAGAACCAAGTAATTAAATCACTTGAAGATAAATTACCTCACTAAGCTACGCACACCTACGCCCGCCGCAAAGCCTAGTCCGAAAAACACTTTACCCTTTAATTTGCTTTTAGAAAGGGATTTGTTTAGTTGAGCAATTCGGCTGCTGTCCATAGAGATAATTGCCCCTTGATGTGAGATAATAGAACTATCAAACATCGCCTTAGTTTTGTATTCAAAGATTAATGCCGAGTCAGCTAATAAAAGGGTATCACATACTAGCAATTTAGTTTCGCATGGTATTAGTGAGTCGTGGCGGATTTCCCTGTATTTATAAACTATCTTAGTGCGAATAGAATCTCTATACACTATTTCAGTCTTAACACTGTCTGACTTCGCCCGCAATTCCCTCACTTGCTTTTTAAGCGTATCTGTTAAGTCTATAATAGGCTTTTCAGTTCCGCACGATTTAAAGCAAAGCAAAATAATTACAGTCGCCGTGATAGCACCGAATAAGAATGTTTTAACTTCCTTGCTCATCTTTACCTTTAACTTCACTTACATAACCGCCAATTGCAGGAAGAGCAGCCACAAGTATTTTAAGCCAATCATTTACAGATGACCAATCGATAGTGTCAAAATCAATTAACACTAATGCCGAAACTAAAGAAGTTGCAACACCTAATACGGTTGCTAATTTTTGTCTATGCGATTTTTTCATTTTCTAATACAAAAGGTCTAACAAATATTGCGTTTTTATATTTTCTGTCAGCGCGGCGCATCACCTGACCGCCATTAGAGTCATTTCCAAAGGCTGTATTGCCTTCAATTGCTTCAAACAGTCCTTTGCCTAAGTCTTTAACAAAGATGCCTGTATGGTCAAATTTACCATCACCCTGCCAATCGTAAAATACAATATCAGCAGGCATAGGCACAGTAACTAACCTACCCCATTTACTTAAATGAGTAACAGCGTATTGACAGCCAACATATCCGTTAGTGAGTCCTGCATTTTTAATCGTAGCCCCTGCCTTGAAATAACAATATGAGCAAAATGCGCCACACCATGCGTAAGCAGAACCTTCCACTTCTTTCCCGTAAATCCAAGTGTTATATTTTACACGGTTCGAGTCGGGCGGATTTTCCTTAACGCCAATTTCGGCGGTAGCTATTGCAATAATATCTTCTCTTAAACTCATTTCTTCTTAATTTTTGATACAAGATAGTCAATAATTGCTTGACCTAGTACATCAAATTGAAACTTATATATCAACCAATACGCCACCTTTTCCCCCGCAATAGTTACAACACCTATCATCATAGGCGCAGTAGAAACACTGAAATGTGAATTAATAAAGTTACCCGTAATCCATGCGCACGATACACCAATAACAATACTGAGAAAGGAATTGACTAAACTAGCCGTTTTATTCTTAATCTGTATGGATATAGATATTGCCAAAGCCGCTAAACTAAATGGTAATGTCTTTATTAAAAAGTTCCATATCTCATCAGGAATTTCCCTTAATCTCTCTGGCATAACTTGGGATTAGATATATTGCAGCAAACAAAATTAGCAGCAAATCGTTCACATTAAATTCGTTTATGTTAAAACAATAGCGGTCAATTATATCTCCCCCGCAAAATACCATACCCACTATAAACACATCTCTTATAAATCCCTTGGAAAACTTATAAGCAATGAAAAAACATAAGGCATAGTTTAAAGTATCTAACCCAACACGCAACCTCCACCAATTCACTAAGTCATCATGAAAGAATAACTCGCAAATCCAATACTTGGTGCAGAATAGAACTAATGTTATGAAGCTAAGTAATCTCACAGCTTTACAGGCGGATATTCTTTAGTAGGATTAACAGTATTGAGTCCTTCGGCAACAGCATCAGTGATGGCATCTAGTTGCATTTCAGTTAATGTTTCAGCCGACCCCGCTGTTGTAGTGTTGTCAACAATAGCTATTAAGGCTTCTTTGATAGAATCTTTTGTCATTTCTTTAGTTTTAATATGTGTGAATAAAATTGTTCAAATACGATGTTATAAATTAACCCTAAGCAAAGATAATCAACTAAACGATTAATCATAATAGAATAGAAAATAGATGTCGCTAATAGACTGCAAATCATTCCTGACTTACATATATGCCAAAAGTTAAATGGATAGTTAGTAAAAGGTATTCTATTAGCGCCCGATGAATCCACCTTACTATAAAATCTAGGCTTTAGATTATGGAATACAGAGTCGTTAAAGTGAATAGGTGTTTCCACTCTATCCGCACAAGCGCTGAATACAGCCGCCATTACAACTAATATAACACAAACTATCATTAGCTAGATTTGCCCTTTAATCTTTCTTTATAAGCACGAATAGACATTAGTATCACTACTAAGAATACAAGAGCATAAAATATAGTGCCAAAATTAATCCCTGTTGATATTGTAGCCCATAAAAAAATTATAAGTATTGCCGCCAAAGCAATCCAATGCTTAGAGTCTTTAAAGATAAATTTCCAATATGAACCTGTGTATTTTTCCATGATGTTATACATAAGGGCTTAACCCTCTTGCTGTAAAAAATGTATTTAACCTAGAACCTGTGTTATCTTGAGATACAGAGCCACTGCCAATTAAACCAGCTCTTCCATATCCGCTCTCCATGCCTGTCCAATCCTGAGCAGGCGTTGCTATATCATTATTTAAAATACCCATAAAAGGAATTTCGCCAACGGGAATAAGGCTAGATGGAGATGTGTTATTCGATGAATTAGACCCATTTATAAAAGCAATCGAAGCCGCCGCTCCAGTTCTTTTTAACCCAATGTAATATGGAAAGTTAGCGTTTCCGTTTGTTTTTGATTTTGATATTGATGAGTTAAATCCAGAGGTGTCTATATTTAAAGGAGGACAATTTACAGTAACAGATGTTCCATCAGTAGTTCTTATTAAATCTGATTGATATTGGGTTAAAGCATCAACAGTATAATACACAGAAAATACACTTGCGCTAGTTTCTGTGTTAGCCCTTGTGTTACCATAAAAGCCAATAAAAGCGCTATTTAAAGTATATTTTACGCTATTAGTAGATAAATTGTATCCAGTCCTTATAACATCTAAAGTATTTGCAGCCCAACCATTAACAGACCAAACTAAACCACCGCCTCCATTATCAAAATTAGTCATTGTAGCAGAGCCAGTAGTCTTTAATGGTCTTAAAGCCTGTTCCTGAGTTTCCATACCCGCAGCTAAAGCAAAGAAATCTAATTCAGTCCAATCACCATCTGTATTCATGCCCGCTGTTAAGTCATTTAAAGCGGATGTAAGCGCAGCACTTGGCTTAACCGATAAAGCATTATACCATGATAATATAAACGCATTAGGCGCAACGGCAGATGCTAAATTGCGCTTTAAGAAAGGCGATATTCCTCTTCCAATCCCTGGCATAATTATCTATATCCGATTGCTGTACCCGTTGCAATAGTTCCTGATACAATTTTACAACCATCAGGAACTATGTATAAGTCGCCCGCTTTTAAAGTAATACCACTAATGCCAAATTGAGTCAACCAGTTTACAGTTGTCCCAGCCCCATCAGTGCCACTTAAAGCGCTTATAGTAGAATCTTCTCTAATATAGAGAGATGTAAAAGACTCACCTGAAAATGCAGCAGCGCCTAAGTATTTACTACCGCCACTTGCCGCAACCTTATTCATGCTAGGCTCATTAGCAATAGCTCGCAGTATTTGTTGTAATTGTCCCTGTTCCATAAAAATAAGTTATTAAGGGGAGAAATTAATCTCCCCATTAATTAAACAATACGAGAAAGAATAGCGGCAGTTGCCGAATAAATGTAAAGTTGGAAACGTCCCACTTTATTAGCTGTTGATACAGTTAAAGTTGCCCCGCCAGTTATGGCTGGAGTTGCAACTGCAATAGTAGCACCACCATCCACAGCAAGTGTTAAAGTGTTAGCACCACCTGTGTTATCAAGTACAAATTCTAATGTAGTACCCGCACCGATAGTAACACCAGCAGCAGCAAACGCAGTGATAATGTTAGCAACAGAGTCTAAAGTCAATGTTACAGCAGCCGCAGTAGTAGATTTAATAGTACCTGCAATTAAGCCGTTTTTAACCTCAGTTAAAGTCCAGCCAGCAGTTGTATCAGTACCCGCAGTGTAAGTGGTGTTAGCACGAATAACGTTTTTCTTAGCTACTAATTGACCGCCAATAGTTCCGTTCTTAGCAACGCCAATACCACCCGAAGTAGTAATAGCACCTGTTGTTGAACTTGAACTCTCAGTGGTATTTGTATTTGTAATTGTTCCTGAATAGGTAGAACTACCTGCAATTGTGAAATTAGCTGATAAATATTGACCTAAAGTCATTGCTTCATCAGATTGTACAGCCGCCAATAATTGGCCGAATCTGAAAGGTTTTGCACCTGAAAAGGCCGCACGGCCATTTGCTTGTTTTACGAACATGATTAATGTCTTAAATGATTAATAATTCTTTTAAAAAAGGGAGGTTTTTATGCCTCCCTTATCTTTTGTCTTGATTAGAATACAACTACTTCTTTGTTTGGAAGTGCTAAGAACTCGTCCATTACACCCACTGATGCAGTACCAGTGATTTGTGTAGTTAAGAAGAAAGGAATTAACACTGTACCCGCAGCAAATTTAAGTGCAGTAGTACCCGCTGAATAAATAGGGTAAGATACACCGTTAGCGTAACAAGTTACATATCCATCAATATCCACTTTAATTACAAACTCAGTTCTTACACTGTTAGTAGCACCAGTAGATGAAGATGTAGTAGTTACAGTAGCAGCATTTGCTAAGATACCCGCAGTTGAGAATTTACCGCTAGTACTTGTGAAACCAATAGCACCTAAGTTTTGGTAATCATTGTAGTCTAGCTGGAAAGCCTCTTTTGAACGGAAACCAAACAAGCAGTTAGCACCTGTTACAGCAGTTACAGTAAAGCCAGCGATTAAGATAGCTTCTGTTTTACCTACAACAAATTGTTGGCTGTTAGGAGTAGCTGTTGGAACGTAGTACTCAGCACCGTCACCTGTTGCAACGTCTTGGTCAGTTAACAAACCAGTTGTACCTTGTGTAGGCGCAACGATAGTTTGTGTACCAATGTTAGTGTGTTGTAATGTGCCATAAGAAGTCATAAACTTGTTTACTAACGAAGTAGTAGTGGCAGGAACAGCACCCAATGGGCCTTGAATTACGAAGTTACGGTCAAAGAACTCAGCAACAGTACAGTTATCGTGCTTATAGAAAGCGTAGATAATCTTGTGCATTTCTTTTTGGAAAGCCAAGAAGTTAGTTAAGTTACTTGTAGAAGTACCTGTACCATTATCAGCGTAGATAGTTTGAATACGAGTTTGATAAACTAATTGACCACCTAAAGTGATACCGTCAACGATTTTCAAATCTTCGATAATAAAACCATCGTACTTTTGGCCTGATACCGCAGGAGCGTTAGCAGAAGTTACAGGAGGCGCTTCGATAATACCACTTACAATGTTACCATAAGTGAAGTTAACAACAGGCTTCTCAGAAGCAAGTTTAGCACCTACACCAAACGAATAAACAGCAGCAGTAGTTACCGCTACGTTATTGTCGGCAAAGCCAGTACCATCTGAATTAGGCACAGGATAAACTTCACTAGCACCTTTGATAGCACTCATGTTTTGAGCGTACACAGGGTAGTAACCACCGTCATCAGTAATTGTAATACCTGCACCACCACCAACAGAAGCAGCTACTACATAATTAGTACTGTCTAAGTTGATTTTAGTTACCAATTGTCCGTAAATAGCTTCACGTTGTAATGCCTCAGTTGCACCTAAAGTAGCAATGTTTGGAGGGGTTACATAAGCGTAAAGTTTTACAGGGGCTTGGTTAACACCACTGATTGTACGTAAAGGGTCGCCAATTGCGATAGTGTACTTAGTTCCACCTGTTGGAGTGAAAGTAGTACCACCGATTGTAACAACTTGTGCTACTTCAGCGCGATACTTTACATTGGTAATAGATGTCATCGCTGAAAAGCGAACTGAATCTAAACCCGCAACGGTAAACTTACCGCCGCCATACTGTACGTCACTACCAACTGTTGAGTTGGAGTTGAACAGTATCGATTTTTTGATTGTTCTTGAACTCATTGTTTTTTGTTTTTATTGGTTTATAATAATGTAAATTTAGCACTTAATTTGACTTATGAACAGATTTTGTTGAAAAATAATGGCTCTGAGTTGAAACCTTTACATTTTAGCCGCTTCTGCTTCCATTGCCAAAGATTCTTGTAGCATACCAATAGATTTCAGCATCTTTGCCGCACAAGCCTTGCACAGACGTTCCTGTGTCTTCTCTGGGAGGTCAATAGGGCTTGTCTGACTAGCCAGTATCACCTGACCGCTAGTTAAAGCATTAACACCATTACCCGTCAGAGTAGCACCGATTTGATACGTAACACCGTTAAACACTGTTACCTCAGTGGCATAATAAGTTGCTAGGTTAGTAAGCACTGTTGTAGTATCGCTTATTAATTGTGTTTCTGAGCCAATACTAAACGCTGTGGGCAACTTTAAATACGTTAGTGATACTGTTAGTGTACCCGTTGTTCCCCGCCACACTGTAAAGCCTGTGCTTGTTTCTATCACATACGGGCGGTTGTTAGTAGGGTGTTTAAAACTATCTTGTAACAGCGGGCCAATTTGATTGTATGTAGTTGGTCTTGCATAGCTACTTACACCTCCAATGATAGTTCTTAGTGAAATAAACATATCGTAATCTGTCGGATATGTAAATGAACTTGGTGTAGAACTATAATACTCTGTCGTTACAGTAGTACCATCACTTACACTTGGCGTAGCAACTTTAATCAACGTAAATAGATTATCTCTAATCTGCTGATTCATTTCAAAACTTTTAGGGTCACGGTTCTCTTCGTCCCCGAATTGCTGATTTATAAACTCATTAACAGCATCGTTCATCGCTAAGTTATACTCAGCAAATGTAAAACGTGCCGCTGCCGTTAAGTTTAAATAGAAATCTATACGTTGTTTAGCCTGTATGCTGTTCATTATGTAAGTGTTTTATTGCAGGATAAAGATAATAAAAAAAGGCGGTGTTACCCGCCTCTTAGTTTAGTTAGCCATTCTTTTCTTTTGAATAGCCTCATTTAGTAAATCAACTTTCTGAGCAAAGGTTTTATTCTTTCCGCCGATTAGGTGCGGGCTTTTTACCCCCAATTCCTTAGCTTCCAAAATAAGCGCATCTAGCACAGCTTTTTCCGCCTCATCTTCATCAGCCGTTTCAACAGGCGCAGTTTTCTCCGCCAATTGCTTTCTCAATTCAGCAATCTGTTTCTCGTAAAACTCTTTATCACTTAATTGTGATTGAGTCTTAGGTTTATCAGAACCTACTACTGATGACTTAGAATTGTTTTGCTTGCCTCTCGCTTGAATATCAATAGAATTAGCAGTAGCACGATTTTGTTTTAAATACTTAACAGCCTCATCTTCGGTATAACCAATAGTAATACCATTGAAGATAATTCCATTAGGATTTTCAACAACAACACCCGTTGCCATACCACGTCTTAAAATAATGTTCTCGTTTTTAAACTCACTATTGTACACTTCTAAGAAACGCTCAGCGCCCGTTTTACCGTTCACTTTAGTTTCACTATCCACGTACTTAATGACTTCAACTTGAAGCGTTGTTTCTGACATGAATTTAGGGTCAAAACCAAGTAACAAACCAATCTCTTTAAGTTCTTCACCGTACAAGCTATCAGCAATTTTATTTGCATCAGCCTTGCGTCTGCGGTTAAGTAAGTATTGACTTGCTTCTTTTTCTTTATCCACTTCTCTGTAAACAGTTTTGCTACTGTGTACAAAATTAGGACTGCCTTGTAAGAATGGCCCGTATTTAATACAGATGTACTTTCTACGCTGCGCAGGAATAGATAGGTCTAAAAACTCCACATCACGTAAAACTTGCTTCTGCCAGCGAATTTCGCCCGTTTTAGGGTCAAATCCACTGCTAATGCCAATCTTCATTTGTGTTTCTTTGTCGGTGACTACCGACCATGCAACTTCTGCTTTGTGGCGGAACGGAGTAGTACCATTCTGACCAACAACACCCTTAGCAAACTTAATAGGAACTAACTCTACAATCCCCTCAAACGGAGCATACTTAGGGTTATCCATATTAATTACTGTGTGTTCATAACCATTTCTATCTTTTCGAATGATTGTATCTGCGACCTCTTTAGCTCTTTGGCTAGTATTTACATCCGCAGTTAAGGTTAAATCTTCCATCTATGATGTTTTTATTTGTTTGTAAAAAAAGAGAGAGGCTTTTACACCTCTCCCTTACTTAATTAGGCAGTTGGGTAAATAATACCGCACAATTGAGTATTATATACGTTCAACATTTTTTGTGACAATACTGCGTAAGTCATAGCATCTTCTTGGCTAATGATAGCTTCAGGAGCGCCTGTCATACCATTCAATTTTGCCTCAATGAAAGAACGGTCAACACCATTAGCTGCTTTGTGAAGCATCTCCATGTTGTAATCGCTGCCTTGATTTAAAGGGAAAATGAATACAGTAGAACCCATTACTGACTTACCGTCTGAAGTTAATTCAGGATAAGCGAGAGGGTCATCAAAGATAGGATGTTGAACACAAATCATTGTGTTACCACCGAAGTTGATTTTAGCGAAGTTATAACCTACGCCCGCTTCAGCACCACCCGCTTTATCTTCTTGGTTTTGTACTTGCATTAACTGCACGTTTTGTGAACCAACCAAGTCAACGGCTACTGATTGCCAGTTGAAATAACCAGGAGTACCTGTTACAAGCAACCAAGTGTAACCAGTTGTCATGTTACCTTTAAGTTGCAATGTTTGCATCATATCAGTAAAGTCAGACAAGATAGGTTGACCATTAGTACCTGAACCGTAAGCCGTGTTACCACCTGCAACTTGCTCTTCAAAACCATCACCTGCAATTACTGGTAATCCAGTATCAGGGTCAATGATGTTAGAGTTAGCAAGTAAAGCACCTGTTGAGTCTTTCATAGTAGAAACACCAAACCAAGCGGCACGTTCATGACGTACTGATTCTTTTGCACGCAATTGAGCAACTTCTTCGTACATCCATCCTTTACCTGACTTGCCATTAGCAGCGTTAGTAAAGTTATACCACAATACTTGTGCGTTAGCATCACCTGTGATAGAGATAGATTGACGTTGAATAGTCATGTGGTTAATGAACATATCAGGGAACTTGCTGTAACCATAACCCTTCAATGATTTCTCACCAAATGAAGTGTGTGATACAAAGCACCATTTAGTACCTGATTGTGGAGCAACCCAAGTAGAGTAATCAAATACCTCTTGTGAAGGCGTTTTGAAAGTGTAGATATAACCACCACTTGAAGCAACAGGGCCAGTCATTACACGGGCAGTTTTACGGCCGCCGTAGAATACAGGCATATCACCTTTTTGGAGGCTGTTATCTTGCATCTTTAATGAGAAACTACCATCAGCACCGCTTGCGCCAACTTGGCCTACGATTACAGATGCTTGCTCGATACGACCCATGATACGGAACTGATAAGCATCAGCGCCAATAGGCTTCGATTTAGTTTCTACGTTAGGGATACGAGTTTTAGCTTTGTCATTAATGCCATAAGGAGTAACAACACCTGAGGTTAACAAAGTACTTAATTGACGGCGTTGAACGTAGTCAATCATTTCACGAATTTGAGGGAAATTAGCCTGATTTTGAATAAGGTCGTACTGTGCAGTACACTCATTCGTAAAAGTGCCTCGTGTGACACTTATTTGGCCTGGATTCATTGCCATAATTTTTAGTTTTTAAGAGTTGGTTTAAATTGTTTTATCCGCCGAAAATACCATCTAAGGCTTCCCATTGGTTTTGTCCTTGTTCTTGTGTTGGAATTGCTCTGCCCGCCCCTCCACTTTGTTTAACAGGTACATCACTTAGCTTTCGTACTATCTCTGATTTTCCCTTCTCTTCAGCTTTCTTTAAAGCGATTTCTTGGAATTTAGAGCCAAGCTCGTGTTGTAAAATAGACCTAACTTTATTCTGAGCCTCGTTAAGCACCTTGTCATAACTACCACTACGATACTTAGCCTCCATTGCAGCCTTAACCTCTTTAGTCAGAGGTACGCCTAAGAACGCTGACTCATTGTTCAGCGCTTGAAAAAACTTTTCATCAGCGTCTTGTTTAGCTTTAACTTCTTGCTGAGTCCGTTGCTCTTGCAATTGTTGGAATATTTCAGATTGTTTATTTAATATTGCTGCTTTCTCTTGTGCTAATTGAGCCTTCTCAATTTTAGCTATCGTTTCTAGCTTATCATTAGCTGTCCACTCTTCTAATTGAGCGTCCACCATATCCGCATCGTAAGCAGGATTAGCTTCTAGCTTCATACGCAATAATGTTGCGCTATCTAATGCTAGTAATTGGTCGTGCTGCGCAGTAGGGTTTAATGCTAATTGCGGGTCAACGCCCAAGTCAATCATTTTAAAAGCAGTGGCAATTTTCGGGTCTAGTTTCTCATAAAGAGTTTCTACCGTTGCTTGCTGCACTTTTTCAAATTCTGACTTAGGAACATAAGACTCAGTTAAGGCTTGTTTAAATGTATCGAAATCTTCTTTCTCTACTTTAATACCTAGTTCTTGTCCTACCTTTTGCCAAGTGCCATCTTCATAAATTGTTGGTACATCTTTTAGGTCTGTAACATCAAATTTGATTGCAGGCTCTTCCGCTGGTGTTTCCGCTGGCTTTTCTTCCGTTTTAGCGGGTTCTGCGGGCGTTTCAGTCGTTGTAGGCTCTGTTGGTGTTTCCACTGTTGGAGTTTCCACAGCGGGTGTTTCTACCTGTTCTGTGACAGGGTCGGTGACTACTGCTACTTCATCTGAAGTGAGTGCCGACCAATTTGCTTCTGCTGCGTTTTGAGCAGGATTATTAGCTTCTGTTGACATGATTATACATGAATTGTTTGTCGAAAATAACAATTTTAACACATATACACGGCATTTTGTTAATAAATGTGTGAGTTTTTAACAACTAAAACGCAACCTTGCAGAAAATGCTTGTTTTTATAGGCAACAAAAAACCCCCAAGAATTAACTTGAGGGTTTCCTAACACATGGAATCAAAGAGAATTAATCTGTATGAGCCACAACGCAAAAAGGCCGATTAATTACATAGTACAAATATAAACAAAAAAGCTACCAAAATTAATTGATAGCTTCTCTTCCGTGAAAATAAAAGTATGATGACGACTAATAAAGAACGTGGGACAAATGTATTACAAATCTGTAATAAAACAAATAATATTTATTTCCTTACAAGCCTGTAATAAAAGCGAAGCCCCAACTTGTTACATCGGGGCTTTCAAACATAGTCGCTAGACTATGCGGGGTTGGAGAGCTTCTATTCAACAGGCGGCTGCATTGTATTAATCTCGTGCATATTCTGCAAGTTATTCAAGTGCATATCATTATTAGCCTTGTTGTTGTCAATCATTATTTGACCTTGTGTTTTAGCATTAATCTCGTCAATTTTTGATGCTTGCATATCTTCACGATTTTCTTGCGCTATCTGTATTTGTGTTTGTAATTGTTGTTGTTGCATTTGGTTTTGCGCCTGCATTTCTGCTTGCTGTTGTTCCTGCGCTAACTTCTGCACTTCCTGCCATCCACTTATTAAGAACTGTCTTTTCTGAGCCAATGTTTCAGCAAGCATTACATTCATTGCATCCATTGTTCTTAGTTCCTTAGCGTTCAAAGAAATTTGCATCAATGTATCTAGTTTCTGACTTAATTCAGCATACAAGCTACCCGACTCAATATCTACACTGTAATCTTTATAAGCTAATTCTACTAAGTTATTCTTTAAGAAAGTAAATCTCTCACTGCCCAAAATTTGCTCGCCTTCTTCTGTTCTATAAAAGGCATAGCTGATAGCACTCTTATTTACTATCTGTTGAATAACACGTTTAGTAAAGCCGTCAAAGCCATAGAACAATGCCTCAGTGATAGTGCGTGAATTGTTTTGGTCGGATTGCTGCGCTGTTGCCGTTGAGCTTGCCGCAGTCATGCCCATCCGTGTATCGTTAATGCCCGTGATTAAATTAATCTCGTTTACTAAGTCTTGTTTAAATTGAATTAAATAAGGAAATGAATCACTTAATCCTAAGTCAAATTGCTTGAATAATATCTGAGGGTCTAATTGCTTGCCACTGATATTACCTGCCGCCGAACTATCGTATTCGATAACAGAGTCGTTTACCATTCTATGTAATTGCTCTACTATCTTATCCTTCGCCCCGATTGCTGCACGGTCAATAGCTAAAATCTTACCTTTTGATTTTGCTAACTCACGGTTAAGCATATACCTTACAATGTCATAGAGATTATCATAATTCTCCATTAACTGTTGTAGCGATACTGTTGTGCCATTCATTCTACCGTGTACATAAAACACATAAGAGCAACTTAGAATATTACTAGGATTATCAATACTACGCTTCTTAGGTACTTTGCGCATATCAATATCTATTAGTCCGCCAATACGTGTAGCCTCATATTGCTCTTCCATAAACTTAGTTACAATAGTCCAACCTTCTTTAGCGGCTTTCTTATCGTAAAAGTCTTTATTGCCCTCATATTTGGCGGTGTCCATATCAAATGTAAGCGTAGGAACAGATGAATCTAATTCCATTTGCGCTTGTGTTTTAGGAACTACCTTTTGATACATGGTAGTTACACTATCCCATTCAATATGTATTACATCACAAAGTAATTCACCATTTACATAGTTCATATACCCTCTGCTTAATCCATCAGCACCTACATACTTTTGCCAATTACTTCTTGCATTTTCTAATGTGTCACGTTGTTCTTTAGTTAACTCATAACGCATTAAAATCATGTGTACGGGCAGCGATAATCGGCAGCCACGTATCGGACTCTTCTCAGCATAATCATCTCCCTGAACCGCCTCAAATATGCAATCTCTAGGGTCTAATGGCCAAAGGTTAATCTTACCCTTCTCATCCATTTCAATCCTAGCACCACAGTAATTAGTAATCTCACAATACTTAAACGCCTCGCCTATCTTTTGTTTGGCATCTAATTTCTTTATTTGTGAATTAATAATTAGTTGCATTATATCCTCACATTGGTCTTTGAAACTCATCTTTTCAAATTCAGTTTCATCCTGCGGGATTTGCACACCATTCATTACATCTACACCCGCCACATTCTTAACCGTTTCCACCTCATCACGCATAAGCATAGCGCCACGCATTAAGTCGTATTGCCTTTGCTTATTCATTACTGATTGTGAATTGATAGTCTGTACGGTAGATACTAACGGGCGGCGTAACCACTCACCATGTAAGAGGTCAATTTTTGTTCTGCCTAATCGGTAAGCAATAAATGGTGATTTATCTTGTGTACCATAACGCTGAGTAATCCATTGTATAGATAATGGGTCTTTAACACCGTTATATACGTTTAACAAGCGAGTCATTCTAGTCCTCACTTGATTATATGTTTTTAGTAAACTCTCAGCGTAGTTAAGATGCCTCGCCAACCAGGCGGGAGTCTTTTCTGACTCTAAACAGTCTTGTCTGGGAAAGTAACTATCTAATCCTGCCATTAAAATTAATGTTTCCCAAAAATAAGATTTTTTTGTTAGATTTAGTAAGAAAGTTATAGCGTGTTGTTGTATTTATCTATTGCTTTGAATATCTCATAAGCAACTTGCGGCACTATTGCGTTGCCTCCGGCTTTTATAGATTCATTTCTCCATTTAGGAAAGGTGATAGAGTCCAATCGGGCGGAAAGCCCATCATCTCCATTACAAATTGGGGATTGAGTTGGGAAGTTTTGGAAGTTGTTAATTCCATTTTCGCTATTTGGTCTGTTAGATTCCCCTTGCCCCTCTTGTCTGATGTATTGCCCCTGCTGGATTGTGCCGTTGGAGTGCAAAGCATCCCCACTATTGATGTCCTGTTTTGTTGACTCGGTGGAAGAGTTGAGTTTTTCCCGTCCTGAGCTGTTGGTGTCGGTAAAAGTGATGTCCAATTCTCTACATTGCTCAATCCTTGTTGTTTGCTGTTCGGCCCCCTCCGCTTGAAATCCTGAGTAGTTGGAGTTTGTAACATTTTGGTTATTGTATATGCATTCAAATTGCTTTGTATTTTTTTTGTTCTGCTCTCGTTTTGATTCGGCATCTTTCTGTCTTCCATTACTGCTGGAGTAGGCAATAAACCAAACCCTGTCGCGTCTATGGGGGGCGTTGACGGCACAAGCTGGAAGTACAAACGGGAGTATTTCGTACCCTTGAGCTTCCAAGTCAGCCTGCACCTCGTCGAATACCAATCCCCCGTCCCAATTAACAAGGCCGAGAACGTTCTCCCCCACAACCCAACTTGGCTGAATTTCTCTAATTGATCTAAGCATTTCGGGCCACAAGTGGCGTTCATCCTCTTTGCCTTTTCGTTTTCCTGCAACGCTGTATAGTAGGTAGAAGGTTTAGCCAGATTAACCATATAGCTTTAATAATATATTTTAATAAAATTAGTCGCTAATCTAGCAATTATCAACCAGTCCTGAGAAAATTTACATTTCAATTTGATTTATATGGTACTGATTAATGCTGATATTCAATTTTAATCCTCTTTAATTAGCTTGTAGAAGAATTCAAGTAGATTCTGCTTTTTAAGTA
>NZ_CALFIG010000036.1 GCF_937876455.1 uncultured Flavobacterium sp. | reverse complement strand
ATAGCAATTATTTGCTGATACTTATCTAATTCACTGGCCAGCATTTTTAGCCCATTTTCTAAGTCTTTTATTCTCTGATCATTTTCAATAAATTCATCTTTTAAATCACTAAAAGTTTGCTGACTTATTGGACTTAATTTCTCACTATCTAAAACTTCAGTTAACTTCGCTGTAATTTTATTTATACCTTTAGGAATAATGATTCCAAACTCATGCAACAATCCTCTGATTTCATTGGCAAGTGCAGTACGATTTTTTACTAATCTACTTCTTACCCTATGAATTGATAATATATCTTGTTGTTCTACACTTTTAATCGGAACAAATCTCATGCTAGGCCTGCTTGCAGCTTCACATATCGCTTCCGCATCAGCTTGATCGTTTTTATTAGTTTTAACATATGGCTTGACAAACTGAGGAGCCATTAATTTTACTTCATGCCCTAATTTGCTAATCTCTCTAGCCCAATAATTAGCACCTCCACAAGCCTCCATACCTACCAAACATTTAGGTAAGTTAGCCATAAATATTAATACTTGATCCCTCATTAGTTTTTTCTTTAATACTGTCTTGCCATTTTTATCTACACCGTGAACCTGGAAAATTCTTTTTGCTATATCAATACCTATTGTGCTAGTCTCTTTCATATGGATCTCTCTATTGTTGTTTAGAATTCATTTTCTACTCTAGAACGATAACATTTGTTATAGATTCTGTACATAGGGGAGGTCTATACTATTATGTTAATAATTCGCTCACAATAATCTAGGCTAAAATTCTACCCTAAAACGAGGACAAAAATAAGGGGTTATTACTACATATAACACTTAAATTAGTAAAATAAATCAACACCTGCTAATTTAGCTGCTTGCTTTAAGTTGTTATCAAAAGTGGCTAAGGGGGAATTACAACGTAAAGATAATTCTAAATAACAAGCATCGTATAAACTTAAATTATATCTTTCAGCTATTTCAATTGTCTCAAACCAAGCATTTTTAAAAGTTAATTCATCTGTTTTTATAGGTAGTTCATTTAAAGTATATAAAGCTATTTGTCTTTGCTCCTTAGTAATCCTTTTACGTCTCTCACTTATTAATAAAACATTTCCTACCTCTAAAGACCATATCGTAGGTACAATAGCTCCTTCTTCACTTATTTTATCACGTATATTAAGAGAATTTTTAGAAAATTCATCAGATATAAACCAAGAAATAGTAACAGAACAATCAAGTATAATAGGGGACATAGTTATTTTTTTCCCTCATCCCTATAACTTTTAAATTCTTCCCAGTCAAATTTTCCTAAATTCATTTCTTTAGAAATATTATGTATTCTTAAAAAAGCATTTTTTACTCTTTCAGTATTAAAAGATTTATCTATAGGAATAATTTTAGCTACAGGTTTACCTCTTTTACTTATAAATACTTCTTCACCAGAAATAACATTATTTATAATTTTATTAAAATTAGTTTTAGCTTCAAAACAACCAATAATCTTTTTCATATCATAACTCTTTATTTAAAAACTAGTTTCACAACTAGTTTAATACAATAACTGATAATAATCAACATCACATTTTCTTATTTTAGATTAACTTAACTCAAAAAAGATTGGTCTAAATGTTCTCTAAAACTCAGCTTATTTTTTGAGTAGAAATGATCTCAATATTTTTATTTTTGATTGATTACTTTTTATTTTGATCTTGATTTTTAACTGAAGGGGGATCAAATACTTTGACATGACTATTATGTATAATTACATCCCCAGTTCGTTCGATCTTAACAAGTCTAGGAAAATATTCGCTAGTATACCATCCACTTATAGATCCTGTAATCGTTGCTAAAATTAAGCAAATAGCCGTGTTTCTTAAAAATTTGGTACCATGATTTGAAGTAACTGCATCTATCTCATTTTTTGCGTGTTCTGAAAATTGCAAAAATTGTTTCTCTTGTTGGCCTAATTGTTTTAACATGGCTTTATTAATTTGCTCTATGCTCTTAATTGCAGCTTGCTCTAGAATCTTGTGCGTTGCTAATACTTCATCACTTAACTGTTTTTGTAATTTCTTCAATATTGATTCAATCTCGATCATTCGCTGATCGTGTACTTTCTCAACCTCCTTGCCAATATCAGGTACTAATTCTTTTAAAACATCTTCTGTCTTATTTGGTAAAAGTGATATAGTCTGTATTAAAGTGCCAAAAGTTTTGTTGTAATTGGAAAATTCAGATAATGGTTGTTTAAACCCTACCAGTACAGAAGATAGCTCCTGTTTTAAGTCTTTAAGTGATCTAATCGCCTCTTGTGTATTACCGCCAAATGCCTTAGCAGCAAAATCGGCCTCTGCATGCAAACGACCAATTACGTCCTCTAAAGACTTAATTTGCTCAAATGCAATATATGGTTTATCTGCAGATTCTGATTTGTCTGAAACTTCTTTTTGGGAATCTAATTCTTCTTTGCTTTGACCTTCTACGTTATCTTTTGTTTTACTCATTTAGTGGGCTGATGATTGCTTAGTAAAAAGAGTATAAATCGGCTACATCCTGTCGGCAACATTATTATTTACCTATAGTGTAATTTTGTCTTTGATAAATTGTTTCAATTTCAGCAGCACAGGCCTATCTTTTTATAAGAAGTTAATGCTCTTATAAAATTAATATAAGCCCTGTACTTAACCAAAAGTATTTTACCGATAGTAAAAAATACAATTAATTGGGACAATTTCTTATTTTACAGTTATAAATAGCGTTTTATTTCTTCAAGTTGCCCCAGTACATTTCGAGAATTAAATAGTAAATGTTCCTTCTTTGGAACTTGTCGTTCCAAAAATGACACTACTAAAACACAAAATTCTCTCGGCACTACCACAAATTCGTCATCGGTTTTTGATTTTAACCACATTGATAAACTATGAGTAGAAATATCATTAATCATACCCCAGAGAAGCTTGGATATTTCTTCTCGTGAAATAAAACGGTCTTTTATTGCAGTCATTTTTATACCTCCACTTCTCTTACAGAGAAATAAAGATATAACAGATTGATAATACTTATTTTCTTGAATAATTTGATATTATTTAGTATAAAATTGATATTGACGTGATTTTTTGTCCCAAAGATTGTATCTTTACTTAAGGCAAAATTGTTGCTATTATACATATAATTCTCCTGCAAAGGTTGAGTTAATGAATTATTGAGGATATTTAAGTCGTTGAAAATCTAAATATCCTCAGTCACAAGACATAAAAACGTTTGAAGTTCGCAGCTTCAGGCGTTTTTTTATACCTTGCTTATAGATTAATATAGTGTATAGAAATTATATGTCAAGTATTTATTCTGTATTTTTACAGAACTTTATGATTTTTTACTGTGTACATTTTTATATAAATTTACAGCATATTCTAATTTCTCTTGATTTAACTCATAAGAATGGGGTTGAGATTGGAGTTTTGTAATTACTCCTTTTAATTGTAAAGTCTTCAGTGAAGAATAAATAGCTGTGTGCGAAAGAGGAATTTGACTTTTTAAATCTTTTGCTTGGATAACAGCTATATTATTAATTGATATTTCTATCATTTTTTTTAATATTGCACTTTCTGAATGTGTATACAATCCAATATTAGATATTGCTTTTAATAATAAATCCTTTTGCATATTTTTATGCTTCTCTCCATAATTGTTTATTTTATAACATACCAATTACCAATAACATTTTCAAGTACTTATACTTGACTTCTAAAAATCAATGATTAGTATTATGGGTTATAGAGAGCTTATTTTCGCTCTCTATCTATAACCTTTTTTTATTGGGGAGAAGAAAGAATGTAAAAAATGAAAACCCACTAAGAGAGATTTTTAAAAAGTCCGCCAAGAGTTTTGTAAAAATTTCTCAAAATATCAGACTCATTTATTAATAAGTCAAACGTTGATTGCAACTAACACCAAAATAAAAGCTACTAACTAGCAGCAAACAACTTGATTGTTAGAATAGTACAGTATTATCTATTCGTCAAGCCGTTTGTAGTTGGTTAAGTAAAAATTTTTTAACTTATTTAATCAAAATAAACAAAATGGTTTATTTACAACATATAAAAGTAGACGATTATTTTAATCACAAGTCGAAAACTGAATTATCCTTAGAAACACAAGTCTTTTTAAGCTTTAAGCATAGAACACCAAACCGCTATAAGCTACTAGACAAGCTTATTAGAGCTAGTATTACCCCAGAAGAAGAACTTACTGACAAAACTGTTTATCTTGGGGAAAAAGCTAAAAAGTTACTTAGAGCCATATTAAAAAAACTCTTTAGTAATAGATATGTTTTAATAAATCATAAATATATTACTCAGGCTACTCGGTGCAAATCTGACCAAAACGTACTTATTTTAAAACAATTAGCAAAAATATTAAAAATACAATTTTACAGGCTTTATACTAATAATAAAGGTACAAAATTTTCCCGTCACTATTACATTGAATTACATCCTGCAGTAGTAGATGAATTAAAGGATACAGACAATTTAAGTTCAAAATTCTACCCCGAAAAAAATCGGTTTACATATACTAACAGGAATATCTTTAACAAAGATAAAGATATAGATCTAGAATCTAATTTTTTACAAAATTCTGAAGAAATTAAGATTGAAGAAAATAGAAACCCTCAAGTAGCTGTATTTCCGCCAGAATCTATTAACTCTGTTAAACTTAAAAAAAGACTTCCTAACGAACGGAAAAAACGTACTAATGCAGAAAAAAAGGCAAAAGTTTACTATTTTAACCAGTATAAAGAGCCACAAACCTTAAACTATCACTATCCGTTGACCAAAGAAGATGCTAGTCGGTTACAAAGCCTATCAGGTCGGGATTTTAACTTAAATGCTATGAATGAAATACTCCTTGATATGTCAAAGAAGCTAGATAAACAATTTTGTTCAAAAGCTCAATTTATTGCATATTTCGGTAAATGTCTGCGATTTGAGATGCGAGATGCCGTAAAAATTGGCAACGATAACTTCCGCATAAAAGAAAACATCACTCCAATAAATCAAAAGGAAATAGACAGGGAAAAGCAGATAGAGCAATACCTAGCCAAGATAGAGCATCAAGCAATTGCCTATATTTGCTCCGAAAACCAACTAAAAGCAAGGCTTGCTAACGTTCTTGCACCTCTAAAAAGTTACGAGCTATTGTCAAACATTAAAGATTTTGTGATTGTTGGTAGCGTCCTAAGAATTTACTTAAGAACCGACTGCAATTTAAGCCAGTATGAGAAAGACTTTGTCTTAAGTCAGGTTCATTCTATTTATTCTACTTCAGAGCTAGA